>JAUNKE010000017.1 GCA_030532905.1 Peptostreptococcaceae bacterium | reverse complement strand
AGAAGTGAGGATTAGAACAAAATAAATGGAGGAAATATGAAAGAGAACTGGATACCATGGAAAATAATTGAACTTCAAGGTAGGTATTCCTATATGTCATCCATCAAAGATGATTCCGATGGATTTCAAATTATCATACAGGTAGAAGATGATGTAGAAGTCGAAATATACTTTGAAGACGGGGTGCTTGTCTATCAATGTCTGGAAGAAAACTTCTTCTTAGACCGAATTTACGCAGTCCGTGACAAATATGGAAAGGGCTATCTGTGGGATAATCGATTTTTCATCATTGAGGATTCGGATTATCTGGAAGAATTAGAAAAAAAGTGTCTTGGAATTTACGAGAAAGATAAGTTAAGACATTATGTTATAGTGGACAGTGATTATACTTTGGATATTGTCTGCACTCCCGAACCCAAAATCACAATTCGAAACCTTAAATAACAGGTGATTGCTTTTGAGATGATTGCAAAGGGAAAAGAACCATCAATTGCATATCGAAAAAATGGTTTTTTTACGAAAAGAAAGCATTAAGGACAAACGACAGCATTCGCAGGGAGGAATAGAAGGATGGACAATCTTACTTTTACAAAAATATGGAAGGCGGAGGAACAGTATTGCGAGTTACGAGTGAAAGGACAATCTAAATATATAAAAGTTTATCAGGATTGTTATATGACATATAAAGAACTGACTGAAACATCCAAAGCGATTCAAGAATATTGTAAAACATATAATCGTGAGTTGTTTTTTATATTTGGCGAATTGAAAGGGAATTATCCTCCTACATTTTCAATGAGAATCTTACCGGCACACAAGACCGGTCGTCTAAAGATTGAGTTGGATATGGAGATAGATGATAACAACGAGAGATTGCATCGGTGTTGTTTTTACATTGAAACCGAGCTGGGTTTACTGGAACAATTTGCTAAAAATATTCTTCGTATTGAGCATGAAGAAGAGATAGAAATCAGTTTGAATCCTTTTCAGATTGATTTTGGTGTGATAAGAATGGTTTATTATTAAACTGAGAATTCTATTTTAATCTCGGCAAGTGAAAATTCCCGGTGATGAAATTCGGATTATATGATAAAGAGTACAAACGAATAAAGGATTTATGAAAGAAACGAAGACCATGAAACTATCGAAGCTATTGAAGTAAGATACTTCTACATGTTGTTCATTGAGGATGTTCGGATGGTTTTAGAATTAAGAGCCGGCGTAAATTTTTCGGCAAATGCCTGAGAAGTTCTTTGGCAAATTTTTTATCTACAATAATATGGAGGGGGATATGAAAAAAGGGAAAAGGAAAAAAATATATGTGATGGTTGCTTTACTGGTCGTATATTTGATACTGTGTAATCGCTACAAGCCGATTATTTATGCAGCATCATGGATTGAGGTGGCAAGTAAATTGACTTTTGAGGATAATTGGTATCTAATATCGACAAGAAGTTGCAGTGGAGGAACTGTATATGTTTTTTCTTCCGGAGAATTCAAGGGGAAATATGTCAACTTGGATGATTCCCCTTATAGAAATTTAAAAAATATATTTTTTAGAAACGCAAACTTTTTAATCGAAGCGGAAGAAATCCGTCCTATCTATGAGAGTGCGAGTGAAATCATTTGTCCAGCCAGTTATGAAATTACCGTGAAGAATTGGAAAATCGTATATCCGATTTTCCGTGACTACACTTACACTCCTCATGAGCGATGGTTTTATCCAAAAAGTTATATTGACCAATATGATTTAGACCATGGAGATTATATTCCGTAATTCAAAAACACTTCATTTTAAGAGAGTGAATAACTTCGGTACCTGAAAAAAGTGCAATTTGGAGTTTTTTGAGTCATGATAATAGCAGGGGCAATTTTTACTGAAAGAGGAGGAAAAATGAAAAAGAAAAAAATATATGTCATTGCAGGTATTACACTTCTAATAATATTGTTTCGATTTTTGATGCTTTTACCGGTAAAGCACGCGATTTCATACAAAGAAGCAAAACGAATGATAGAGAACAACGACAATTATTATATAGTGTTTGATCGCGGTTGTATGCAGTTGAGTTATTATGTAATAACAGATGGTGAGTTAAAAGGGAAGAGTGTCATTATAGAACCTTCTCTTGAAGAGGAGTTGAGCATCTCTTTTCTTTATGCCGTGAGAAATGCATTTTTGCTAAAAGCAAAGTCGATTGAAAAATATACTGATAAGCAATTTGATGCCGAAGAATGTCCAATAGATTACAAAATTGTAATGGAAGACTGGGAAATCATCGCACCAATTGATAGACAATATGGATATGTCGTCCATGCACGCTTCAATCCACCGGAGAATCATATTGACTTGCTGGATGTTTTGTTTGGAGATTACAAACCGAAGTCATTAAGAAATTGGATCTCTTAAAACAGGGTTCAGTGAAAATCTGCGAAGAAAAATACCCGCATATTCTAATCAACTGAGAAATTTATAGAGGAAAGGTTTTGTTTCAAAAAAATTATGGAGATAACAAAACGGTTTTCTCCATTTGAAGAAGATCATAAAAAATACCCGAATGTGTATTATAAGGAAGAAGATGTGCTCGAAGTTGTCGAAGAAGGCATCCGAAAACTGCATATTGAAGCCTGTAAATGATTTGATTATATTTATAAAAAAAGGTTGGGGGAGATTCCCGCAACCTTTTTGAATTTTGTTCTTTTTATTTTACGACGATATTGAAGATTTTTCCCGGTACGAAGATTTCTTTTACAATCGTCTTGCCTTCCAAGAATTGATTGATTTTGTCGTCTTTTTTCATTTCTTCTTTGGCAAGATTGACATCGGCATCTTTCGGTACCAAAATTTTTCCTCGCATTTTCCCGTTGATTTGAATTGGAATTTCGATGACATCGTCGATGGTTTTTTCTTCATCCCACTGTGGCCAATCGCTTTGGTTGAGCATGCCGCCGAAGTTTTGTAACTGCCAAATTTCTTCGGTGATATGCGGCGCAATCGGATAAAGTAGGGTAATGAATGTTTGAAGCTCCGCCTTGGTCACGAATCCGTCGTCGTAGAATTCGTTGATTGCCGACATGAGTGCGGCGATGGCGGTGTTGAATTTCATCGCTTCAATATCCAAACTCACTTTTTTAATCGTCTTGTGCATCAATGAGGTATGTTTGTCGGAGTATTTATTTTCGTCGGTTACAATTTCCTGCAATTTCCAAACTCTATCCAGGAATCGCTTGCAGCCTCGAAGGCTCGCGTCGGACCATACGGCTGCTTTTTCGTATTCTCCGATGAACATCATATAGGTTCGAAGCGTGTCGGCGCCATAGGATTCGATAATTTCGTTCGGATTGATGACATTGCCGCGTGACTTGGACATTTTTTCGCCGTCTCCACCGAGAATAAGTCCCTGTGCGGTTCGTTTTGCGTAAGGCTCTTTGAACGGTACGACGCCGATGTCGTATAGGAATCGATGCCAAAATCTTGAGTAAATCAAGTGACGAGTGACATGCTCCATCCCGCCGTTGTACCAATCGACCATTCCCCAGTAGTTCAAACTTTCATCGGACGCAAGTTTTTCCGTATTGCGCGGATCCATGTAGCGTAGGAAGTACCAAGAGGAGCCTGCCCATTGCGGCATGGTGTCGGTTTCTCTTTTGGCGTCTTGTCCGCATTTCGGACATTTTACATTCACCCAGTCCGGTATGTTGGCGAGCGGTGACTCGCCGGTGTCGGTCGGATGATAGTTATCGACGACGGGAAGTTTTACCGGCAATTCTTCTTCCGGAACGGGAACCATTCCACAATGCTCACAATGGATGATTGGAATCGGTTCTCCCCAATAGCGCTGACGATTGAATGCCCAATCTTTCATTTTGTAGTTGACTTTTCTTTTTCCGAAGCCTTGCTCCTCGGCATAGGTAATCATTTTTTCCATCGCTTCACGAGGTTTCATTCCGTTGATGATTTCGGAATTGATGATGGTGCCGTTTTCGATGTCGTCGAATGCGCCTTCTTCAATATTTCCGCCGGCAATTACTTCGACAATCGGCAAGTTGAATTTTTTGGCGAATTCCCAGTCTCTGCCGTCATGTCCCGGAACGCCCATTACCGCACCGGTACCGTATCCCATCATGACATAGTCGGCAACCCAAATCGGCATTTCTTTTTTCGTAACGGGATTGATGACGCTGAGTCCGTCGATGCATACGCCGGTTTTATCTTTCGCCATCTGCACGCGGTCGAATTCGGTTTTTCTTTTCGCAAGTGCTTGGTACTCGGCAATCGCATCCATATTATTGATGCGCGATGCCATTTCTTCCAAGATTGGATGCTCCGGAGCGATAACCATAAAGGTCGTTCCGTACAAAGTATCCGGTCTGGTCGTAAAGACATTGATTTTCCGATCGCTGTCTTTGACTTCAAAATGGATTTCCGCACCGTAGGAGCGACCTATCCAATTTTCCTGCTCGGTTTTTATGCGCGGCAAGAAGTCAAGGAATGGCAATTCGTCAAGCAATTTGTCGGCGTAGTCGCGAATTTTGAGAAACCATACATCTTTTTCAAGCTGAATAACTTCATTTCCGCATCGATCGCAGATTCCGTTTTGCGATTCTTCGTTGGCGAGAACCACTTTGTCATGCTCGCAGAAGTTGACGAAGGTTTTGTTTTTGAATGCCAAGCCGTTTTTGAATAATTGTAGAAAAATCCACTGCGTCCATTTGTAAAAGTTTTCATCGGTCGTATCGATTTCTCTGCTCCAGTCAAAAGAAAATCCGGTCGCTTTGAGCTGGCTGGAGAATATTTTTATATTATCATCGGTCACCTTGCGTGGATGCTGTCCCGTTTGCATTGCGTAGTTTTCAGTCGGCAATCCGAATGCATCCCATCCAATCGGAAAGAGTACATTGTAGCCTTGTAATCTGCGTTTTCTTGAAATTACTTCAAGGGATGAGTAGGCACGAATATGCCCGACATGAAGTCCGGCTCCCGATGGATACGGAAACTCGACCAATGCAAAAAATTTAGGTTTTTCGGAGCCGGTTATCGCCTCGAACGTTTTGTTGTCTTCCCAAATTTTTTGCCATTTTTTTTCAATCAAATTTGGATTGTAGTTCATAAATTCCTCCTCAAACAAAAAAACTTCATCTCAATATAAAGACGAAGTTCGCGGTACCACTTTATTTGGTGCAATGCACCCACTCAAAGACCGATAACGGAGTCACCCGATAAATGTTTTGCATCCATAGCTCCAAGGCGAGTTCGACAAATATAAGTATATCTTTGCACCAACCAGATACTCTCTGAAAAATATAATTTGACTACTATTCCTTTTCATTGCTTTGCAAGAGATAATAGCATATTTTACAATATAAATCAAGCATTTTGGCAAAATTTGTGGTATGATATTGAAGAATGAGGAGAAAGTATGAGTTGTAATGAATATATAAGTGCGATTTTGAAAAAATTGCCGGATAATCCCGGCGTCTATCTGATGAAAAATTCTTTCGGCGACATTATTTATGTAGGCAAGGCGATTTCGTTGAAAAAAAGAGTTCGTCAGTATTTCAACAAGAACATCAAGGACATCAAGGTGCTGGCGATGGTCAGCAATATTGACGACATTGAATATATCATCACGAACAATGAGATGGAAGCGCTAATGCTGGAGAACAATCTCATTAAAAAAAACAAACCGTTTTACAATATTTTGCTGCGCGATGATAAATCTTTTCCTTATATCAAGGTGACGCAGGAAGATTTTCCGAAAGTCTATAAGACGCGAAATAAATTGGACAAGGACGGAATTTTTTTCGGACCCTATACCGATGTGTTGATGGTGAACAAATATTTGCAGGACATCCTTCGCTTTTTCAAGATTCGTGATTGCAGCCGAAATATCGAGCGCTCGATAGCGACGGGAGAAAGACCTTGTTTGAATTATCATATCGGGATTTGTTCCGCACCTTGCGCATCGAAAATTTCAAAGGAAGAATATAACAAAGATGTGGAATCGGCGATTGAATTTCTCAAGGGCAATCATGAAAAAATCAAGGCGATTTATAAAGAAAAAATCGAGCAGGCGGTCAGCGAGCTGCGATTTGAAGATGCGGCGGAGCTTCGTGATAAGCTGTATAATTTGAACACGATGCGTGAAAAGCAAAATGTTTCCATCAAAAAATATCGCAACAGTCAGCATTATATCTCTTTCGCTCAGGACGATACCAAACTCGTATTTACGATTTTGATTTATGAAGACGGAAATCTGATTGCGAGAGAGCATTATGATTTCGATTTGCAAATCGGAGAAGCGAGCGAGGTGCTGCCGTCCTTCATCATGCAATATTATACGGACAATCCTTCGCTTCCTAAAGAAATCTATGTCGAAGAAGATGCCGGAGATGTCGCGGCATTGTCCCATGCGCTGTCCGACGCGAATGAATGCAGGGTGATTGTCCAAATTGTAAAAATCGGAAAGAAAAAAGAGATTTTGCTTTTGGCGAAAAAAAATTCGCAGGAGCAGCTCAAATTTTTGGAGCTGAAAAGGCATCGAAAAGAAAGCTATGCTCAAAATGCATTGGGCGAATTGGAGCGGATTACGGGCATTTCTCCGATTCGAATCATCGAGTCGTATGATATTTCCAATATCGGCGGAGCGGATTCGGTCGGCGTCAAGGTCGTTTTCAAAGACGGAAAAAAATCGCCGTCGGATTATCGAAAATATCGGGTGCATACTGAGGGCAAACCAGACGATTACGCCTCCACCGCCGAAGTGATTGAGCGTCGTCTCAAAAGAGGGGATTTTCCGGATATCATTTTGCTCGACGGAGGGAAAGGGCATGTTTCGACCATCAAAAAAGTATTGCAGCAAAATGCGGTGACGATTCCGGTATTCGGGATGTTCAAAAATGACAAGCATCAAACCGAAGGATTGACGGATGAATGCTCGGATTATAAAGTGGAGAAAAACAGCAAATTGTTTCGTTTGCTTTCGGAAATTCAAAACGAGGTGCATCGTTTCGCCATCAACTACCATCGCAAGTCGAGAGAGAAATCGATGATTCGCTCTCAGCTCGATGAAATCAAAGGCGTCGGCGAGAAGAGAAAACTCATGCTGTTGCGTACTTTCGGCAGCGTTGAAAATATAAAAAAACAAAGTGTCGAAGATTTGGCGGCGCTCGACGGCATGAATAAAGCGGTCGCCGAAGCCATCGTGACGCATTTTGCAAAGAAAAATGAGGAGAGATAATGAGTAAGGAAGTTTCAGTTTTAGAAATGATACAGGAAATGAAATTGAACTGCATCAATATCGCGCGGGAAGATAAAATTGTCAAAGAATCCGACATCAATCGCCCGGGCATGCAGCTCGTCGGCTATTACCAATTTTTTCCATACGAAAGAATCCAAGTAATCGGGAATGCGGAATATGCCTATCTGCAAACTTTGTCCAATGAAGAGATGCTCGAAAAACTCGATACCTTTATGACCTACAACTTTCCGATGCTCTGTGTCACGAGGGGGCACAAAATTTCGGAAGCGATGATTTCGCTGGCGAAAAAGCATGACCGATTTTTAGTGCAGAGCGATTTGCCGACCACCAAGTTCATTTCAAAAATTTCGGGTTATATCAACAACAAGACCGCGCCGGTCGAAGTGACGCATGGCGTATTGGTCGATGTGGACGGCTTGGGCATTTTAATCAAAGGAGACAGCGGTATCGGAAAAAGCGAAGCGGCGCTGGAGTTGATTAAAAGAGGGCATCGTCTGGTTTCGGATGATGCGGTTGAAATCAAAAAATTGGAAGATGATATGCTCGTCGGACAATCGCCGGAAATTACGCAATATATGATGGAGATTCGCGGCATCGGTTTGTTGGATATCAAAAGTCTGTACGGCGTCGGCGCGGTCAAGCCGAGCAAGACCATCGACCTCGTGGCTTATCTTGAAAACTGGGATGAGAACAAATATTATGACCGTCTGGGTATGGACGAAGAATATATGGAAATTTTGGGCGTCAAAGTGCCGCTTATTATGGTGCCGGTCAAACCGGGACGAAATATTGCGGTCATTTTGGAAATTGCCGCAAGAAATCAGCGCCAGAAATTTATGGGCTACAACGCGGCGGTGGAGTTTAACAAAAAGCTGATTACCAAGCTGGCGAAAGAAAGCCGTAAAAACAAGAAGTAATTTTCGTCGGTATAAAATTTCCTTTTGAATTTTGAAATGGTTTCAAAGTGAGCCTTTCGATTAAGTAAGATTGAAAAATATTTTCCGATATGAGATAATGAAAACAGGAGGGGAGGTCACCCATGAATAAAATTGTAGTAAAAATTGCAAATCAGGAATATTCGATTGCCGGAGATGAGGAGAAGGATTATATCCTAAGCCTTGCATCTCATGTCGATGAGCAGATAAAGATTGCACTTGAAAAATCACCGAAAGTCAATAATGTGACGCCGGTCATCTTGGCATCCATCAATATTGCCGACCAATATTTCAAACAAAAAGAGAAAAACAAAGAGTTGATGGAGCAAATCAATTATTCGGCTTCCAATGAGCAGCAGGAAGATTGGATGCAAAGAGATTCGGATTTGATTGAAGAACAGAACGAAAGCATCAACAAATTGTTTGAGCGAATTCAAAAACTCGACAATATTTTGCTTGAAAAAAATAAAGAAATCAGCGACTTACAGGCGGAATTGGACAATCGTGTCTCGGAGAACCAAAAACTCAACGAGCTGATCAACCAATTCCAAAATGATATTTATAATTTACAAATCGAGCTGACGGCATTGACCGACGATGCGCTCAAAGGAACCGTATGATAAATCGTATCGAGCTGCTTGCTCCCGCCGGAACTTTCGAATCGCTTGTGGCTGCCGTTCAAAACGGAGCCGATGCGGTATATATCGGGGGCAGTCAATTTGGCGCGCGTGCCTTTGCCGGAAATTTTTCAAATGAAGAACTTATCCGTGCGGTCGAGTATGCGCATATTCGTGATGCAAAAATTTATGTCGCCGTCAACACGCTGATAGAGGACAAGGACTTTGATGAATGCATCGCTTTTATCGATTTTCTTTACCGTCATGATGTGGATGCCGTCATCTTGCAGGATGTCGGATTGGCATCCTATGTGCATCGCCACTATCCCGATTTGGAAATCCATGCTTCGACACAGATGAGCATTGCCAATTCGGAAGATGCACTTTTTTACAAAAGTCTCGGTTTCAGCCGAATCGTTGTCGCTCGTGAAAATACGGCGGAAGAAATTCGTCGAATGCAGGAGAAAACCGGACTCGAAATTGAAGCCTTCGTGCATGGGGCGCTTTGTGTATCGTACAGCGGAAAATGTCTGTTCAGTTTTGCGAACGGCGGACGCTCGAGCAATCAGGGTGCATGTGCGCAGCCTTGTCGAAAAAAATATCATTTTGACAACGGTATTTCTCTTCCGGCAAGTCATTTTTTGAGTACAAAAGATTTATGCACCATCAAAGATTTGAAACAAATCATAGAAAACGGGGTGTATTCGCTCAAAATCGAAGGCCGAATGAAAAGACCCGAATATGTGGCAACGGTCGTGCGCAGCTATCGTCAGGCAATCGATGCGCTGATGAACAACAAAGAAATCGACTTGGCGCGTTTGGAGCAGGATATGGCGAGCATTTTCAATCGCGAATTTACGAGGGGACTCATTCTTGGCGATTTGCCGAAAAATCTTGTCAATAACAAAACGCCCAACAACATCGGTGTGCCGATTGGAAAAATCACGAAGATTGACAGCAAAAATAAAAAGCTCGACATTTTGCTCGAGCAGGAAGTGAGTAAAGGCGACGGGCTGAGTCTCGGCGAGCATATCGGCCGCATTTTTGTGGGGAAAAATCAAGTTGAGAAAGCCTACAAGAATCAGACGATAACGATTGACTTTATCGGACGAGCGAAAGTAGGGGATGTCGTTCGCAAAACGAGTGACAAAAATCTTCTGCAGATGGCGAGCGACAGCATTCGTGCGGAAAATATCAAGACGGCGCTTTTTGCAAAAGTGTCCGTGCGACGCGATGATTTTCCGAGAATTGAGGTTTGGGATAATCGCAACAATCATATTCTTTATGTTGAAGAGTCCGAAAAAGCACAAGATGCGTTGACCAAAAGTTTGAGCGAGGAAGAAATTATCGCGCAGCTGAACAAGACGGAGAGCGAGCCGTATCGATTCGTCAATTTTGACATTCAGATGGACGACGGCATTTTTCTCAAAAAATCGACGCTCAACAGTCTAAGAAGAAATGCTCTGCTTCTGATAAATGAAAAAAGAAAGAAATTATATATCAGAAATATTTCGGAGGAACGCAATATAAATGCGTTTTCCGACTTGGATTCAAAAAGTGAAACCATTGATATTAAAAACAAAAATGGAATTTCAAACAGGCGGAAAGCGGAAAATAATCAGTTGCAACATTTCCCTACGAAAAATTTGCGCGCGGAAATGTTTCACATTCGTTGTAGAAATCGGGAACAAATCCGAGCCTGTCAGGAGATGGGCATTCAACTTGTCTATACGGACAGCATCGAGCTGTATCTCTATGCCGAAGAACTTTCGCTCGACGCATTTTATATGACGCCGATTATGCTCAAAGATTCGCAGATTGATGAGCTGATGCATATAATAGAAAAATACCGCCCGAATCTTTTGACGACGAGCTTGGGCTTTGCAAAAAAAGTGGCGGATTTTTATAAAGCACATTCGATTGGGCGCAAAATTCATTTGGATTACTATTTCAACGCCTATAATTCCTATACTTTTACACAAATTGAATCGCTCGGTTTCATCGATACGGCGACAATCAGCTTGGAGCATCCTTTTATGCAAAAATATTCGGAGGATGTCATTCCGAATTGGGTGGAATATCCTTTATATATTCATCCGGCTTTGATGGTGACGGAATATTGTCCTTATAAAAAGAAGACGATGTGTCCAAGCTGTCAGGTCGATGGCGCAAAACTATTGTCGGATGACGGGAATGTAAAAATCACGATTGCTCGCGATATGTTTTGCCGAATGCAGTTGATGGGCGAGCAGGCGCTGGATTTTTCATCGACGCTTTCGAGGGCGAAGGACTATGCGCTCACAAAATATCGAATCGACCTGCTTCATGAGGATAAAAAACAAACAAAACAATTGATTGCAGGATATTTAGGGAAATAACTATGGACAAAAAATCAATTTCAAATTTAGAATTTCATAAAGTAATCGAGCTTTTGTCGGAGCGCATCAACACCGATTTGGGCAAGGAGATTGCGCACAATTTGGTTGCAAGCTCCGATGCGGACGAAGTGACTCGATTGCAGGAGGAGACTTCGGAGGCGCAAAAGCTGATTATCGAAGGCGCCAATGTCAGCGTGTATAATTTGAAAAATATTTCAGATAGACTCAAGCTGGCTGAAATCGGCGCGCGAATCGACCCGATGTCTCTGCTTTCCGCAGCGAACAATTTGCGCTCGGCTCGAATCATCGCCGACAAATTGGCGACGCGCGAGGATTTGCCGCTGATGAAAGAGCGGGCGGAAGAACTCTATTCCAATATTGCGCTTGAAACTCAAATTTTTGACGCGATTATTTCAGAGGAAGAAATTTCGGACAATGCGAGTCCTGAGTTGCGCAGAATTCGGCGCGAAATGCAAACGACGAAGGAGCGAATCAAAAATAAGCTCAATCAAATCGTTTCCTCGGAATCGACTTCAAAATATCTGCAAGATACCATCGTCACACAAAGACAGGATCGGTATGTTATTCCCGTCAAAGCGGAATACCGCTCGAACTTTCAGGGAATCGTTCACGACACTTCTTCTTCGGGCGCGACCATTTTTGTGGAGCCGATGGTCGTGGTCGAGATGAACAATCAGCTTCGGATTTTGAGCCAGAGCGAAAAGGATGAAATCGAGCGAATTCTGATGATGCTTTCCAACGAAGTCGGTGGATGCGCTCAAAGTATTTTGCGCAATCAACAACTGCTTGCGGAAATAGATTTTGTCATGGGAAAAGGAAAGTTCTCGGTGCAAATCAATGCGATTTCGCCGAAAATCAATAAAAATAAAATCATTCGTCTCAAAAACGCGAGACATCCGCTGCTCGACCCGCAAACCGTCGTGCCGCTCAATCTGATGATTGGCGACCGCTACAACACTTTGGTAATTACAGGTCCCAATACCGGAGGAAAGACCGTCACGCTCAAAACCGTCGGCTTGCTTTCGCTGATGTTTCAAGCGGGACTTCATATTCCTTGTGATTTCGGGAGCAGCATGTATGTATTTGACGATATCTTTTCGGATATCGGAGACGAGCAGAGCATCAGCCAAAATCTGTCCACTTTTTCATCGCATATGGTCAACATCGTGCGGATTTTAGAAAAGGTCAGCAAACACAGCTTGCTTCTTCTGGACGAGCTCGGCTCGGGAACCGACCCGGACGAAGGCTCTGCGCTCGCCATTTCGATTCTTGAATTTTTGAAAGAAAAGAAGGCGACGACGATTGCGACCACGCATTACAGCAATCTCAAAAATTACGCGCTCAACACCGAGTCCGTTGAGAATGCCAGCGTCGAATTTGATGTTGAAACGCTCGGCCCGACCTATCGATTGCTGATTGGTGTTCCGGGCAAATCCAATGCTTTTTACATCTCGATGAAATTGGGATTGAGTCAGGAGATTATCGACAAGGCGAAGCTTCATCTGAGCGAAGATACGATTCGCATGGAAGAAATTTTGCTCAAAATCGAGAAAGACCGTCGCGCCATCGAGCGTGAAAAGGAAACGATTCATCTGACGAGCGAAAATATCAAAGGTCGCCTCAGCAATTTGGAGCGTAAAGAGCGGCAACTCGAGAGCAATCGGGAGCGTATTATCAAAGAAGCGAAGAAAGAAGCGCAGAAAATCGTAAAGGACGCCAAGCTGCAAAGTGAAGAAATCGTGGCAAGCCTTCGAAAAATCGAAAAGAAATCGCATCATTTGGACAATCAGGAGATTGAGCGACTTCGACGAGAGATGGCGGGACTCGACGAGCACTTCGGCGTTCGGGAAGACCTCATCGCCATCAAGGAGAGTGATGCGCTGTTGTCCGAAGAAGAAATCATCGTCGGAGCGACCGTTTTTATCACAAGTTTTCAGCGCAATGCCACCATCGTGAGCGTCGATTCGCGAAAAAAACAGGCGGTGGTTCAGATGGACAATATGAAAATCAATGTGCCGATGTCGGTTTTGGAGCGTGCGGAAAAGCCGAAGGAGAGCAAATCTTCTCCGAGCGGCGCCGGCAAAATCTACAAGAGCAAAGCGATGTCGATTTCATCCAGCGTGGATCTTCGCGGCATGGATTTGGAGCAGGCGATGGACGAGCTTACAAAATATCTGGACGATGCGTATTTGTCGAATATGCAAACGGTGACGGTAATTCACGGAATGGGAACGGGCGTACTCAAAAAAGGAGTTGAAAAAATGCTCAAGTCCATTAAATATATCAAATCCGCTCGAGCGGGAAGCTACGGCGAAGGCGGACAGGGTGTTACAATTGTTAATTTCAAATAAAATAAGAAGTGATGGTGAACTATGTCAAAGAGCGATAATATGGATTTAATCAACTTAATCCAAAACGAATTTTCAAAGTTAAGCAAAGGACAGAAAATAATAGCACAATTTATTTTATCCGATTACGACAAGGTGGCGTTTATGACGGCGGCAAAACTCGGAGATACCGTCGGAGTCAGCGAATCGACGGTTGTTCGATTTGCCAACGCGCTCGGTTTTTCGGGCTATCCCGAGCTCCAAAAATCTTTACAGGAGCTTATCAAAACCAAGTTGACAACGGTGCAGCGTGTGGAAATGTCCAAGGAATACTCCAACGACTTCACGACTTTGAAAAAAGTTTTGCGCGCGGACATCGAAAATATCAAAGGAACTTTGGACGATATCGACCCGGATGCGTTTGAGAGTGCCATCAATAAAATCATCCATGCCAAAAAAATATACATCGTCGGTCTGAGAAGTTCGGCGACGCTGGGGGAATATCTCGCATTTTATCTCAACTTCATTTTGGACAATGTGGTTTTGGTAAATTACGGCATTTCGGATGTATTTGAACAAATTCTCAAAGTTACCGAGGACGATTTGGTAATCGGAATCAGTTTTCCGCGCTATTCGACAAGAACTTATGAGCTGCTCGAGTATGCGAAGGAGCAGGGAGCGAATATCATTTCGATAACCGACAGCAAGTTGGCGCCGATTTCGGAGCTTTCTTCCGATATTTTGATTGCCCGCAGCAATATGGCTTCCTTTGTCGATTCGTTGGTCGCGCCGTTCAGCGTCGCCAATGCACTCATCGTATCCGTCGGCATGCGAAAAAAATCCGAAATCAAAACATCCTTCGACAAATTAGAAAAAATATGGAAAGAGTATAGAATCTATGATAACAAATAATATCATCGCCATCGACGGACCATCCGGCTCCGGCAAAAGTACGGTATCCAAAAAATTGGCTCAAAAACTCAAATTGCTTTATATCGATACGGGAGCGATGTACCGCGCCGTCACCTACAAGGTGGGCAATCTCGACTTGAAAGACGAGGAGCAGTTGAAGAAAATTTTGTCACAAACCGCTTTTGCTTATTGCGAGGACAATCTTTGCATGGACGGTCGCGTGCTCGGCGATGAAATTCGAACACCGCAAATCGATGCCGCCGTTTCCAAAGTTTCCGCCAATCCCATCGTGCGAGAATATCTGATGCGACAACAAATCGAGCTCGGCAAAAACAATCCGTCGGTCATGGACGGGCGTGATATCGGGACGGTGCTGTTTCCGCAAGCGATTTTGAAAATTTTTCTCACGGCGGATATTCAGTCCAGAGCGAACAGACGCTTTTGTCAAAACGAAAGACGCGGAATCACGCAGAGCAATCTTCGGGAAATTGCCGAGCAAATAGAGGCGAGGGATATTTTTGACTCGACCCGCGAAATGTCGCCGCTCAAAAAAGCGGAAGATGCGATTGAAATTGACACGAGCAATTTATCCGTCGATGAAGTGGTAGAGAAAATCGAAGAATTATATAAAGAGCGAGTGAAATTATGTACTATGCATTAAAAGGAATTTGTCGTGTGATTGTCGCCATCATCTATCGATTGCAAATCACAGGCTATGAAAATATACCCGAAGGAGCATTTGTCGTCGTAGGGAATCATACTTCCATCTTCGACCCGATTATCATTTCCTTCATCACCAAAAGACCGATTCATTTTATGGCGAAGGCGGAGCTGTTTCGAACCAAATTTACAAAATGGCTGTTTGAATCGGTCAAAACCATCAAAGTCGAAAGAGGAACCAACGACATTTCGGCGATTAAAAAAAGTTTGGGTGTACTCAAAAGAGGGGACATTCTCGGACTCTTTCCGGAAGGCACGAGAACGACGGGCAAAGATGCCAATGTCGATGCGAAATCCGGTGCGGTCATGTTGGCTCATCGCTCCAAAGTGGAGATTTTGCCGGTGGCGATTACGGCGACCTATCGACCTTTTTCAAAAATCAAGGTCAACATCTTGCCGACTTTTGACCCGGAATTATATTTGGAAGATGGATTGGATTATGAAAAAACATCCAATATTTTATTAGAAACGATTTATAAAGGAGTTGAGGAGAATTAGAGTCGAAATTGCAAAACATAGCGGATATTGCTATGGTGTGAATCGTGCAATGGAAATCACAAATCAGCAATTGCAATCAACAGACGATACAATTTATGCCATCGGACCGCTGATTCACAATGATCAGGCGATGGGGAAATTGACCGAAAAAGGATTGGTCATTGAAGAAGATTTGGAGAAAATGAAAAAAAATTCCTTCGCAATTATAAGAAGTCATGGACTAGCCAAGCACTTTTATGATACAATGAATGATAAAGGTATTGCCATTGTTGACGCAACATGTCCGTTCGTAAAAAAAATACAAAAAATTGTTTTTGAAGGGTCTAATAAAGGGTATGAAATAATCATTATTGGCGATAAAAATCATCCGGAGATAATCGGTATAAGCGGTTGGATAGACAAAGCGCACACCATTATCAATTCGATTGAGGAAGCGAATCAATTTCAAGGTTTAGGCAGCGGAAAATATCTCGTAGTGGTTCAGACAACATTTAAGCAAGAGAGTTTCCAACAAATCGAAAAAATTCTAAAAGAAAAACTGGATGATGTCGAATTCTGTAATACCATTTGTTATGCAACAAAACAAAGACAGGATTCAGCCGAAGATCTTTCAAAAAAAGTAGATGCAATGATTGTGGTGGGCGGCAAAAAAAGTTCAAACACTTTGAAGCTTGCCGAGATTTGCAGAAAACATTGTATGACTTTTCTGATTGAGACAGTTGAGGATTTGGACATAGAAAAAATCAAAAATCTGAGCTATGTTGGAATTGTTGCGGGTGCATCCACCCCGGATTTCATCATTCAGGAGGTTTTTGATCTTGTTAACAAAATATAAATTTAAGGAGTTGGAATTAATGATTAGTGAAATGGAAAAACTATTAATGGAAGAAGAGCAAAATTACCAAGAGGTATATAAGGGTTCAAGAGTAAAAGGAATTGTTGAGGTTGTCAAGCCGGATTCATTCTATATTTCTTTGAGCTACAAAACCGACGGTATTCTTCCAAAATCTGAGGCAGGTCTTTGCGATGACATCAAAGTCGGTGACGAGCTGGATCTGGAAGTAATAAAAATCGACAAAAATACAGGAGAAATAGTTCTTTCCAAGAAGAGAATCGATGATTTCAAAACTTGGGAAGAGATTAACATTTCCGATGTTATCAATGTGAAGGTCGTTGAAAAAAATGAAAAAGGTCTTATCGCTCGATACAAAGGAAATGTGAGAGGATTTATCCCACTAAGTCATATTGAAACCAGATTTATCGGGGATGAAGCGCTCGACAAATATCTTGGACAGGAATTTGATGTTGAAATTATAGATTTAGTTCCAAAGAAAAAGAGACTCATTTTATCAAGAAAAAATCTTCTACAAAAAGAAGTTGAAGACAATAGAAAACAAATTCTTGAGCAAATTACAGAGGGCAAAGTGTTCTCCGGAATTGTAAAAGATATTAAGGACTATGGAATTTTTGTAGATATCGGCGGAATTACCGGTTTGGTGCATGTCAGCGAATTGTCTTGGAATCGTCGCGAGAATGTTGAAAAAATGTTTGAGCTTGAGCAAAAAGTGGATGTTCAGGTTATCAGCTACGACCCTGAAAAAGACAGATTGTCACTCAGTATCAAATCGCTTGTTCCGAATCCATGGGAAGTGTTTGTAAACAAAACAAATCCCGGCGATATCATCAGCGGAGAAGTAAAAAATATTAAAGATTACGGCGTATTTATTTCTATTGAAGAAGGTATTGACGGTTTTGTTCACATTTCAAATATTTCAAAAGACTACATCAAAAATCCTAGTGATGTTGTAAAAATTGGTGACAAACTTGAGGCGAAGGTGCTCAATATCGACCCTGAAGCTAAAAAGATTGAACTTACACTGATTCTAACGGAGGAAGAACCGGAGGCTGCAGAGGAATCGAATGATGCTCCTGTAGAAGAAGTGACTTCCGATGATGGAATAGATGAAATTATCGAAACGGAGGAGTAAAAAATAATGAAAAGTTATGTATGTGACGTATGTGGATATGTCTACGACCCTGCTCAAGGTGACCCGGATAACGGCGTTGCTCCGGGAACAGCTTGGGAAGATGTACCTGCAGATTGGGTTTGCCCACTTTGCGGCGTAGGCAAAGATGATTTTTCTGAAGAATAATCGACAGCAGGGAAGCTACTCAATCGAGTAGCTTTCTTATTGTGTCAAAAGCTTTTGTCAAGTTTCGGCAAAACTTTTCGGCATTAGGTTTGACAGCATGTGGGATGGTATGGTTCATATAAATCTTGTTTGATTTAAGGGGGAAATATGAAAAATAATTACTTTACATGGCAAACAAACTTTGCGTCAAAGAACGATTCAACACTACAAAACAGCTCATCGAAACTTTATTACAAACGAAATGCGTTTACACTCATTGAAATTTTGATTGTGATTACGATACTGCTCAGTCTGTCGGTGCTTGGTGCGATAAAATACATAAGCGTCGTGGAAGAGAACAATATCAATTTGGATTTGGTCAATGCACGAACGATTGCGGAGGGGGTCAAGTTGGCGGGTGTATCCAATGCCATCGACCTTAAAACCGATGTCAGCAATCAGCCAATCAACTCCACCGCACTGTCCAAATATCTGGATGGCGAAATGAAGCCCAAAAGTAAAAAATACGGCGCCAACAATGCCGCATTTACTTACAGTATCAGCGATCAGAAAATAACAGTGAGCGCCAATGGACAAATTTTGTATCCATTGCCGAAAACAACGGGAACGACAAATTAAAGAGGACTGCATGGAAAAATGGTTTTTGAAAAAAAGAAATTTTTGGCCGGAAGAATTACAAAAGGAATTTGACATTCCGCTCTTTTTGGCGGAAATTTTGGCAAGACGGGATTTGAAATCGAAGGAAGAAATAAAAAATTATCTGAAAAGAAGTCGCTCGTGCGAGCATAGTCCGTTTTTATTTAAGGATATGGACAAAGCGGTCGATTTGTTATTGGAGAAAAAACAAAAGGGCGAAAAATTTTTGCTCTCCTTGGATTATGATGTGGACGGCATCATCAGCGGAGCGGTTTCTTATTTAGGTTTGCAAAAATTGGGATTTGATTGCGAATGTATTTTTCCGCATCGAGTCAGCGACGGCTACGGCATCAACAATCGAATCGTGCAATATGCGATTGACAACAAATTCGGCACCATTGTCACTTTTGACAATGGGATTGCCGCTTTTGACGCCATCGATTTTGCCAAAGAAAACGGCATCGATGTCATCGTGACCGACCATCATGAAGTGCCGCAGATTCTTTTGAACGAAAAAGAAGAGGACGAGCTGGTCGATGCGCTTGCAATTATCAATCCGCACCAAAAACTTTGCGATTATCCCTATCCCGATATCTGCGGAGCCGCGATTGCATACAAGTTGGTATTGGCAATCAATCTGGCGATGGGATATGAAGAAAACCATCTATCCGATATCTATCCTCTGGTTGCGATTGCAACGATTTGTGATGTGATGAATCTCGTGGACGAAAATCGAATTTTTGTTCACTATGGTCTCAATGCGCTTCAAGATATTCACAATCTGGGATTAAAAGCCTTGATGCAGGCGCTCGGAATTGAAAGAACGCCGACGGTTTACGATATCGGTTTTCGCATCGGTCCATGTTTCAACTCGAGCGGGCGACTCAGCTCGGCTGAAAAAGCATTCGAGCTTTTGATTGAAACGGACTCGGGCAAAGCGACGGCACTTGCCGAAGAATTGATAACGCTGAACCGCGAAAGAAAACAGCTTACTATCGATGCGACACAAAAGGCGATTCAAATCGTCGAAGAAAAACAGCTTTTCAAAAACAATATCATTTTGTTGAAATTGGAGGATGTGCACGAAAGTTTGGTCGGCATCATCGCCGGCAGATTGAAAGACAGATATCAGGTGCCCGTCATCGTCTTTGCCGTATCCGAAGATTTTTATAAAGGTTCCGCCCGCTCCGTTGAAGAGGTTAATATTTTTGAAGTGCTTTCCACTTTCAAAAAATATTTTCTCAAATTCGGCGGTCACGCGATGGCGGCGGGGCTGAGCGTTTCCATGGAAAATTTTGATGCCTTTGAAAAAGAAATCATCGCGCAGATGAATGCGCTCGAGCTTTCTCATGAGCATACTTTTTTGATTGACAATGTGGCAAGCTTTGACATTTTGAGTATGGAGCTTCTCCGAACTTGCAATTTGTTCGAGCCGATGGGCAAGGGCAATCCGGAGCTTTTGTTTTCTTCCAAAGATGTAAAAATCAAAAATATGACTTTGTTGGGCGAAAAAAAGAATGTTTTGCGTTTGGATCTCATCTCGAATCAAATCGTAAAATCCTTTGTGTCTTTTTCGCCGGAAAAAATCCTGGAAAAAATCAAAAATAAACTGGATTTATCGCCGGAGCGTGATATAATAGGTATGCCGGCAAACGAATTACAAAGCATTTCGTTTGATATTTTATTCAAAATGGGAATCAATCATTTCAAAGGGAATGAATATTTGAACCTTGAATTGATTTCAATACGATAAGGAGATAAAATGAATTTACAAGATACGATTAGAACAGTTGAAGATTACCCGAAGGAGGGAATCAGTTTTAAGGACATTACGACCTTGCTCAAAGACAAGGATGCCTACAAAATTGCAATTGATACGATGGTTCAAAATATTAAAAATAAAAATGTAAAAGTAGATTATATCGTCGGAATCGAAGCTCGCGGTCTTTTGCTCGGCTCCGCGGTGGCTTACGGACTCGGCGTCGGATTCATTCCTGCAAGAAAACCGGGCAAGCTCCCTTGTGATGTGATTTCATGCAGCTATGATTTGGAATACGGCTCAACCGCAATCGAAATTCACAAAGATGCCATTTCCAAAGGCGATAAAGTGATTATCGTGGACGATTTGCTCGCAACCGGCGGTACGGCGGCTGCAGTCGAAAAATTGGTATATCAAGCGGGCGGCGAATTGCTCGGCTTTGAATTTTTGATTGAGCTGGACTTTTTGGAAGGCAGAAAAAATTTGCAAAGCAAAGATATCAATGTCCAAATCCATTATTAGAAACAAACGGAGAATTTGAATTTCAGATTCTCTTTTTTTATGTGAATGCAGCAGATGGAGAATTTTCATCTTGCTGCATTTTTTATAGCTTTGCTTTGGCCTTGTGCAAAAAAATCGGACTCTGATTTATCAATCTTCTCACTACAACTCATTAACCATAGATAAATCATAATCGTTCCGTACCGATGAAACGGAAAAACGGTAGGGTTACAAGCACAACCAAATTTTTGAGTACAGCGATGAAAATTTTTTGCAGGTTTCATGCATGGGTTGACGAGATATACAACGACCGAAGGGAGATCATATATTCGTAACCTACTGCAACCATTGCCTATAAGTCGTGAAGCGAGGTACGGATATTCAAAATACAAATTGTTGACAACTGTTTTTCTACTACGGCTTCGTATTATTCCTATTCAGGGATTTTATACAAATAACTCCATCGAATTTTTCATATTTTTATTTCCTTCCATATTTTTCTTTTCCGATGCTCATCATTGTGTTCAAACACTTGATAAATTCACAAACATATTATATAATGGGGGGTATAGGAATTTTAGGAAAGGTGGTGTTATGTTTTGTTAGAGAATTTGTTACTACGAATTGAGCAATACAATCCCGATGCGGATATGAAAACCGTAGTCAAGGCTTTTAATTATGCTGCCAAAGCACATGAAAATCAATACAGGAAATCGGGCGAAAAATACATTACACATCCAATTGAAGTAGCAAAGATTCTTGCAGAGCTGGAGCTTGATGTCGAAACGATATCGGCGGGCTTGCTTCATGATGTCATCGAAGATACCGAAATTTCCTATGAGGATATTGTGCATGAGTTCGGAAAAGAAATCGCCGATTTGACCGACGGCGTAACCAAGCTCGGTAAAATTGCGTATCGCAGCAAGGAAGAGACGCAGGCCGAAAATATGCGAAAAATGTTTTTGGCAATGGGGAAGGACATTCGTGTCGTTCTTATAAAATTGGCTGACCGGTTGCACAATATGCGTACGCTGAAACACATGCGTCCTGAAAAAGCAAAAGATATTTCGATGGAGACGATTGAAATTTATGCGCCGATTGCGAATCGATTGGGAATATCCAAAGTCAAGTTGGAACTGGAAGACATTGCGCTTCGATATATCGACCCGGACAGCTACTACGACTTGGTCGATAAGATTGCGCAGAAAAAAGTCGAGCGCGATGAATATATCAATTCGGTCATCAATCAGATTCATGATAAATTGGAAGAATCCCAAATCAATGCGGATGTGACCGGTAGAGCAAAGCATTTTTACAGCATATACCGAAAAATGAAGAATCAAAACAAGGAATTTGATGAAATTTTTGACCTGATGGCTGTTCGTGTATTGGTTGACAGCGTCAAAGATTGCTATTCCGTACTCGGATTGGTTCATTCGATGTGGCGACCGATTATTTCCCGAATGAAAGATTACATCGCCAATCCGAAACCGAATATGTATCAATCGTTGCATACTACGGTTATCGGACCGGACGGCGAGCCGCTTGAAATTCAGATGCGTACTTGGGATATGCACAAGACGGCGGAATTCGGTATTGCAGCGCATTGGAAATATAAAGAAGGAAAAATCAATACCAACGAATCGGATTTGGAGTCCAAGCTTGCTTGGCTCAGACAGATGATGGAGTGGCAGAAGGAGATTTCCGACCCGCAGGAATTTATGCAGTCCTTGAAGATGGATTTGTTTGCGAATGAAGTGTATGTATTTACACCGAGAAGTGAAGTCATCGAGCTTCCCGCCGGCGCGGTGCCGCTGGATTTTGCCTACAAGGTTCACTCCGAAGTCGGCAACAAGGCGGTCGGGGCGAAGGTCAACGGACGAATCGTTCCGCAAACCTACAAGCTCCAAACCGGAGACATTGTCGAGATTCTCACTTCGTCCAATTCGAACGGACCGTCGCGGGATTGGCTCAACATTGTTCAAAGCTCGCATGCTAAAAACAAAATTCGTCAATGGTTCAAAAAAGAGCGACGAGATGACAATATCAAGCAGGGCAAAGAGATGTTTGAGCGCGAACTTCGCCGCAACGGTTTCAGTCAAACCGAAGTGATGAAGCAAAAATATATTGCTCCGATTTTGAAGAGCTTGAATCTCCAAAACGAAGAAGATATGTATAATGCGCTCGGCTACGGCGGGGTGACGACCGGTCAAATCATTCCGCGTATTCGTGAGAAATATGAGCAGGAGCATAAAGAGGCGAAGCTGAAAAAAGCGGCGGAGCATCCCGGCGAAATCATCATCGAAGAGCCGCGCAAAAAAATGACTTCTTCCGACCAGGGAGTTTGCGTCAAAGGTCATTCGAGCATTTTAATTCGTTTTGCAAAATGTTGTAATCCGTTGCCGGGCGATGAAATCGTCGGCTATGTGACCAAGGGTCGCGGGGTGTCGATACATCGTGCGGATTGCGAAAATATCGATTTGACCGACGAGATAGCCAATGCCAAATTGGTCGAGGTCGAATGGGATCAAGGCTCGAGCACTTCAAAGGAATTCGATGTGGAAGTCAATATTCAGGCGGACGACCGACGCGGATTGTTCGTCGATGTCAGCAAGGTCTTTTCCGATGAAAAAATCATGGTGAACAGCATCAATGCACGAACCAACAAGGAATCGATTGCGACGATGTATGCCGGAATCACCGTGTCGAGCAAAGAGCAGCTTAAAACGATTATGAATAAATTAAAGAGAGTGGACGGAGTGATTTCCGTTACAAGGGTATAAAATGAGAGCAGTAGTACAAAGAGTACGCTATGCGAGCGTGACCTATGTTCAGGATGGAGAGGAGATTTGCTCTGAAATTTTGACAGGTCTCCAAGTGTTGCTCGGCATCACACATTCGGACAGCAAGCAGGATGTCGATTATATGGTGGACAAAATTGCGGGTCTGCGAATTTTTGAAGATGAAGATGAAAAAATGAATCGCTCACTTGCCGATGTCGGCGGTCAGATTCTGTTGGTATCACAATTTACGCTCTATGGCGATGCGCGCAAAGGCAAACGACCGAGTTTTACCGAAGCCGCAAGACCGGAAGTTGCGATACCGCTTTATGAATATGCCGTTGAAAAATTTTCGGCACAGGGAATTTTGTGTCAAACCGGAAAATTCGGCGCCGAAATGCTGGTACAAATTCATAATGACGGGCCGGTGACGATTTTATTGGACAGCAAAAAAATATTTTAGAGGTAATTATGCAAATAGAAAAAATTGGACGGAATCGTTTTGATGTCAACACTTATATCGTATATGACGAAAAGAGCGAAGAAGCAATTATTATTGATCCTGCCATCAATTTGGCGCTGATTAACACTTTTATTGAAGAAAAAAATCTTAAACCGATTGCGATTTTGCTTACGCATGGACATATCGACCATATCGCCGATACTTTGCCACTCAAGGAAAAGTATGGCATCGATATTTATGCACACAAAGTTGAAAATGAAATGCTGATGCGCTCGGAGTACAATCTGGCAGGTCATTTCGGATACGGCGATTTGCATTTTTCGGCGGACCATCTGTTCCGCGATAACGATGTGTTGACCATCGGGCCGTTTTCTTTTACGGTGCTTCATACGCCGGGACATACCAAGGGTAGCGTATGCTTTTTGTCGGGTGACATCATGTTTACGGGCGACACTTTGTTTTACGGCTCCATGGGTAGAACGGATTTGTATGGCGGAAGCGATGAGCAGATGCGCAATTCGTTATACCGATTGTCACAATATGACGACCATATTGTCGTTCATCCGGGACATGGCAGCAGCACGACGATTGGCGATGAGAAAAAGCACAATCCGTTCATTAAAAATCTATGAAGATTTATTTAGACAATCCAAAATTTCAATACGAACTGGACACGATTGCACGACAATATTGCAATGCTCCGGTTTTTGTTGATATTTCAGATGAAATGTTCTCGCTTTTATCCGAGCGGGAGCAAAATTTAATAAAATTGACAATGGAGGATGCTATACGGCAGCAGGAAATAGCCGATTTGTCAGCGGACGAGTCCGACTTTTTAATTTTACAAGAAAAATCGGATATGGCGATTGCAAAAGGAATTCTTTTCGGGGAGCGCATCGATGGAGCGCAGAAAAAATTTGCTTATGAGAAGAATTTGAAAAATGCTTATAAGCGTCTGCTGTATGAAATTTGCTCATCGGCTTATGACAAGCGACTCGATTGGGGAATATTATCCGGAATCCGACCGAGCAAGCTCTATGGCGAAACATTCAAAAATGCGGGCGATGCACAGAAGGCGAATCGAGATTTTGCACAGAGTTATTTGGTGAATCCGCAAAAAATCGAAGTGCTTGAGCAGATTTATTTTTTACAGGAGAAAATGCTCGGCGACATCGACAGAAATGATTTTTCCATCTATGTTTCCGTACCTTTTTGTCCGTCCAAATGCAATTATTGTACCTTTTTTTCAAATGAAGTTGCAAAAAAATCCGCTTTGATTGAGCCTTACTTACAAGCTTTGGCAATTGAGCTCGAATCGATTTTGAGTTCGCCGTGGGCAAAGTCACGAAGAGCGGATACGCTGTATATCGGCGGCGGAACACCATCGACTTTAAGTGCAAGTGAGCTCATGCGTTTTTTGAAGCTGCTTCAAAGTCATATCGATTTTCCGGCGCTCAAAGAAATCACTTTTGAAGCCGGACGACCGGATACCATCGACCGCGAAAAATTGGGAGTGCTCAAAGACTTCGGCATCGATAGAATTTCCATCAATCCGCAGACGATGGTCGATGCGACTTTGGCAAAAATCGGTCGCGGTCATACGGCGCAGGAGATTATCGATGCTTTTCATCTCGCGCGGGAAGTCGGTTTTGACAATATCAACATGGATATCATCCTCGGACTTGAAAATGAAAATCTTTCGGATTTAAAATATACTTTGAGCGAATTGGAAAAGCTGTCGCCGGATTCGATTACCGTTCATTCGTTGGCACTCAAAAAGGCGTCGGATTTGACAAAGAGTATTTCGCAAAATCTTGCCGATCAGCAATATCTGCGAGTCAGCCGGATGATGAATTTTATCTATGAATCGCTCAAGGCGGAGTATTTGCCGTATTATCTCTATCGCCAGAAAAAAATTTTAGGCGGGCAGGAGAATGTCGGTTTTGCAAAGAGAAATAAAAGTTCTTTATACAATATGATTATTATTGAAGAATATCAGAACATCCTATCCTTCGGGCCGGGAGCGGTTTCGAGATTCGTATATCCCGACGAAAATCGAATCGAGCGTTGCGCGAACACGAAGAATTTGGAGAATTATATTGGTAATATCAAACAGTTTATAAGTCGTAAAACACAGGAGATGAGCTTATGAAAATAATCAAGAAACCAAAAGGAACCGATGATGTACTGCCTTCGTCGATTGACAAATGGTACTATGTCGAAGAGCAGTTCAAAAAATTGTGCAATGAATTTGGTTATCACGAAATCCGAACGCCGATGTTTGAGTTTACCGACCTTTTTCGACGCGGCGTCGGCGAAACGACCGATGTTGTGCAAAAAGAAATGTTTAATTTGGAGCAAAGAGTGGGGGAAGGCGGCAAAACAACCGAAGCGTTGACACTCAAGCCGGAAGTGACCGCACCTGTCGTTCGAGCTTTTATCGAAAATTCATTGTATGGTAATGCGCAGCCGACCAAGGTTTTCTACAACAGCCCATGTTTTCGATATGAAAAACCGCAAAAGGGTCGCATGCGTGAATTTCACCAATTCGGAATCGAAGTGCTTTCGAGCAAAGCGCCTTATACCGATGCCGAAGTAATTGCGCTGGTTGCGACATTTTTTGAGCGTCTCGGCATCGCGGAGCATATCAAACTGCAAATCAACTCGGTCGGTACACCGGAGAGCCGAAAAAATTATTCGGACGCTCTCAAAAAGTTTTTTGAGCCGAATTTGAATGAGCTCTGTGAAGATTGCAAGGAGCGTTTTGAAAAAAATCCGATGCGTCTGCTCGATTGCAAAGTGACAAGCTGTAAAGCGATTGGAAAAGGAGCGCCGCTGATTATCGATTATTTGGATGAGGATTCCAAAATGCATTTTGAGTCGCTTCAGGAATATCTGGATATTATGGGCATCGCCTATGAAATCGACCCGTACATCGTGCGCGGTTTGGATTATTATGTCAAAACCGCATTTGAGTTTGTAACCGACAAGCTCGGCAGTCAGGCGACGGTTTGCGGCGGCGGGCGTTACGACGGTCTGGTCGAGCAACTTGGCGGCCCAAGTACCGCAGGAATCGGTTTCGGCATGGGAATCGAGCGCCTGTTGCTTCTGATGGATACGGTGGGAGCGGAATTTCCGCCAAGCGATGCGATGAATCTTTTCATCGTCGCATTGGATGAGCAGGCGAAGAAAAAGGCGGTCGAAATCATCCACATGCTTCGCAAGAAGGGAATATCCTGCGAGGTTGACCATCTCGATCGAAGCATGAAGGCGCAGATGAAATATGCGGACAAGATTGGCGTAAAATATACGGCAATCATCGGTGAGAGCGAGATTCAAAACAATTGTTTGATACTCAAAAATATGACGACTTCACAGCAGCAGGAAATCACATTGAATAATTTTGCAGACGAATTTGTAAATATAATTGGCAAGGGGGCTCAACATGGATAATATAAAAGGAATGAAAAGAACGACATACTGCGGACTTCTTCGCGAAAATCATATCGGAACGGAGCAGATTGTGATGGGCTGGGTGCAAAAATCCCGCGTTCACAAAGGATTGATTTTTACGGATGTTCGTGATAGAGAAGGGATTTGTCAGGTAGTTTTTGACGAGCAGAAGGACGCACAACTTTTTGAGAAAGCGGAAAATTTGGGTGCGGAATTTGTAATTGCGGTGCGCGGAAAAATTCGCGAGCGCGAATCTAAAAATCCGAATCTCCCGACCGGCTCCATCGAGATGATTGCCGAAGAGCTGCGCATCTTGGGCGAATCGGAAACGCCACCGATTTATGTGCGCGATGACGACGATGTTGCGGAAGCGCTTCGTTTGAAATATCGTTATTTGGATTTGCGTAAGCCGAAGATGCAGGAAAACTTGAGAATGCGTCACAAGGTTGCACAAATCATTCGAAACTTTTTATCCGAAGAAGGATTCTTGGAAATTGAAACGCCTTTCTTGACCAAGCCGACGCCGGAAGGTGCTCGCGACTACTTGGTGCCGAGTCGTGTCAATCCCGGAAACTTCTATGCATTGCCGCAATCGCCACAGCTTTTCAAACAGATTTTGATGGTCTCCGGATTCGACAAATATTTCCAAATCGTGAAATGCTTCCGCGATGAAGACCTTCGCGCAGACAGACAGCCGGAATTTACACAAATCGACTGCGAAATGTCCTTTGTCGAAATGGAAGATGTCCTTTCCGTTACCGAGCGATTGATGCAGCGCATATTCAAAGAGAGCATCGGCATCGATGTGAAACTTCCGATTCAGCGAATGACTTACAAAGAAGCGATGCGCCGATTCGGTTCCGACAAACCGGACACTCGTTTCGGATTTGAAATCGTCGATATGACCGAAGTTGCAAAAGGCAGCGAGTTCTCCGTATTCAACAATGCAATTGAATCCGGCGGAACGATTCGCGCCATCAATGTTGTCGGTGGGGGAGAGCATTTTACCCGCAAAAAAATTACGGAGCTTGAAAATGTAGCGAAGTTATACGGCGCGAAAGGTTTGGCATGGCTCAAAGTGGATGCCGACGGTGTGCAGTCGCCGATTGCAAAATTCTTTACACCGGAGCATTTGGATTCCATCATCAAACAGATGGATGCAAAGACGGGCGACATTTTGTTTATTGTTGCCGACAAAGAAAAAGTTGCGCTCAATGCGCTCGGACATGTTCGTCTCGAAGCCGGTGCGGAAATGAAAGTGATTGACGAAAATCAGTTCAACTTCCTATATGTCACCGAGTTCCCGCTATTCAATTACAGCGAGGAAGAACAACGATTCGTTGCCGAGCACCATCCGTTCACTTCGCCGATGGATGAAGATTTCCACATGGTCGAAAGCAATCCGGGAGAGGTGCGCGCAAAAGCTTATGACATCGTACTCAACGGAATCGAACTCGGTGGGGGAAGTATTCGTATTTTCGACCCGAAAGTTCAAAAAACGATGTTCAAAGTGCTTGGATTCACGGAAGAAAGTGCGAATGAAAAATTCGGTTTCCTACTGGATGCTTTCAAATTCGGAACGCCGCCGCATGGTGGAATCGCTTTCGGATTTGACCGCATGATGATGCTTCTTCTGAAACAGGAGAACATTCGTGAAGTCATTGCATTCCCTAAAAATCAAAATGCGATTTGTCCATTGACCGACGCACCGAGCGTGGCGGACGAAAGCGCATTGGATGAACTTAAAATAAAACTCTTGGATTAACGATAGGAGAGAATATGAGAAAGCTATTTGAAGAGTATATCAATGATTTTATAGTTCGCTTCACTTACAATTCAAATGCTATCGAAGGAAGTACTTTGACACTTGCCGAAACCAAAATTATTTTGATGGAAAATCAAAGTGTCGGGAACAAATCTTTAAGAGAAATTTATGAGGCGGTCAATCACAAAACCGCCTTTCTCCATATTCTGACGGAGATATCCAATTTGAATCCCTGTTCCGTAAGCATGATATTGGAAATTCACAAAATCCTGATGAGCAATATCTCTCATGATGCGGACAAATTCAAAGAACATGAAAATATAATTTTGGAAAGCGATTTTCAAACCGCTGCACCGAGACTCGTTCCTCAGCTGATAAAGCAATGGGTCGATAATATCAATTATCAAATTGAGAAAGCCGAGAGCAAAGAACAAATTTTATCTGTAATTGGCGAGCAGCATATTGAATTTGAAAAAATTCATCCGTTTTCCGATGGCAACGGAAGAACCGGTCGTATGCTCATCAATTATTATCTGCTCTCCAACGGATTTTTGCCGATTATTATCAAAAATTCAATGCGCGGACAATATATTTTGAATTTATCCGAGGGAAATGCGCAAGCGTTGACGGAGATGATGCAAGATAGTTTACTTGAAGAAGAAAAGCGATATCTCGCTGTTAAAAATCTTGCAAAACAAGAAATTTAATGGCAAAAAAATCCTATTAAAAAATATTTATCAACGATTTGTATTTTGAATAAGCGTTTTGCCATTCCATCGAAACGAAACAATAAGGATTTTACTAAGGTATTTGCTTTGTATAAAACCGATTTTCAATGTTGAAGCCGAGTCATGCAGATATTTCCGTACCATTCGTTGAATTCGGAGATTCTTCATGACTTTTTTATTCGACAATTCTTTGAAAGGAGAGAGATTTGAAATACACATTTTGCATCGACAATCAAAGCGAACTGGAGAGATATCAATCGTTTTTGTTTCAACACGAGCATCGCATTCAGTCCTATATCGAGCATCTCATTGCCGAATATCAGGTGAAAGAGCTTCCGGAATACATCGTACTCTCAAATTTTGAAAATGCGACAAAGGTATTAAGCGAAATAAAAATTCCCGCCTATACAAATGAAGTAAGAATGGTAATCACTCCGGATTTGTCGGTATGGAAGGGGATTTATCTTAAACAATTGGCGGATTATCCCGACGATGAGAAAACCGATTTTGTCAAAGCGCATTATCAAAATATGGGCGAACACTCTATTTTGCAGATTATCGGACATGAATTGGCGCATCACAGCGAGCTTTTTCTTGACGATTTTGAAGATGAAAAGATAGAAGCGGGAATTTGGTTTGAAGAAGGCATGGTGGAATATATCAGCCGTCGATATTTTTTTACGGAAGAAGAATATGAAAAAGAAAAAACCGCCAATCAATTTCTTGTCGATTTGTTTGAGAAAAACAATCGAGCGGACACCATCGAGAAATTCGGCAAAACTACTTATAATGAAAGCTATGCCGCCATCTTCTACGAATATTGGCGAAGTTTTTTGCTCGTGGATGAATTGGTAGAAAAATTCGGCTCATGCCATCGGGTTTTTGAAAGCTATCATCAATGGCACAGAGACGGAAGGAAAATTCCGCTCTCCAAATGGTTTGAGCGTAAACTAGAGGAAGGCTTATAGAAAGAAGTATGCATCATATCGAAATATATGTAAGTGATTTGAATAAAAGCAAGGCATTTTACAAGGAGCTTTTTGAATTTCTGGAATTTGAGATTTATCAGGAATGGGAAGAAGGTTTTTCGTATATCAAGGACGGTTTTTATATCGTTTTTGTTCAAACGAAAGAAAAATATTTGAGCAACGGATACAACCGATGCAATATTGGGCTCAATCATTTGGCTTTTAAATGCAACAGCAAGAAAAAAATTGACGAGCTTAGAGAGGTCCTTATAAAAAAAGGAGTTTCTCTTTTGTATGACGAAAAATTTCCATTTGCCGGAGGGAATGATTATTATGCTCTATATTTTGAAGATCCCGATCGAATAAAATTGGAAATAGCATATAGTAAAGAATAACAAATTTCTCTGTTGGTATCATACTTGAATATAAAAAATCCAAAAACCATAAGCGATAAGATTCTCAAAAACGGATAAGGAGGAATTATGAAAAAAGATTTGCAGCTTTTATAATTGTTCTGTTTATAGTGAGCAGCGCCATAGTTTATATCAATCGCGCAGTCATCTTTCAGAGAGGAAATCCGATTCCTTACTTAACCTCTGCAATGAAAATAACAAAAAACAATTCTTATGTAAAAGTAACGGAGAATGTAATCATTTCAAAAAAAGATGATTCGGCAAAACTCATAGAGGATTTTGAGCAACAAATGGGCGTGACCTATGTCGAGCAAATGGGCAGAGGATTTCTTTTTTCAAATGGAAAAAACAATTATGTCATAGAATCTGAAATTTACTGGGGAAAATTTACCGTATGGACTTTACCGAATATCGAAGGACATCATTTTGAATCAGCCGAATAATGATGGTAATTTCTAAAAAATTTCAGCATTGAATTTTATTCTAATTCCAATTAGCATTTTATTTTCAAAAAGTAAATGGATTCCTAAAGAATATTTATACGGATTTGTCCCAAATTTTATAGAGTTTTTGGGACAAAAAACAATATAATGTTGAGCTCAATGCGAAAACGATAAGGAGCGGAATTGAAAACAGAAGATCAGAAAAATCAAATGGTAAAATCATTTTTGGAATAACCGCTTTGTTTTAATAGTTTGTCGAAATATCAATGAAAAAGCGATTGATAAAGCAAGAAGAGGAGAATATAACAAAAAGGTAACTATGCGTTAAATGTATATTTTGCGAAGAAATGTTATCGAAAATAAAGGAACTCGCTTTTACACTGCAATATCAATTTTTTCGTATAACATTCCGCTAAGAAGTTTTATACAGCATAAAAAATATTCCGGATGTTTCGGCTCAATGATATAGATTTTCCCAAGAATAATCATTCGACATTTTTACAATTTTTATCTTATTCATCATCATCCATTCCGACTATTTTCCAAAACTCCTCCGAAGTATAATATTTTACATCACCATTTTTAACTCGTCTTTCATAATCAAGAACGACTTGCAAATCGTGGTCATCCTCAATTTTTTCAAAAGCCAAACTTTTGATTGCCGTTGATATTCTTCCGCGATATTTCCTTGCAAACTTTCTCATAATTTTCATTTCTTCATTATTCAGATGAACTCTAACAATTGGCATATATCCACCTTTCTACAATAAATTTATTAGGATTAGAATAAAGTATATCATGGGTGCAGATATACTTTATTCTTTTTTATTTATCTCGGTAATGAGAACCACATTGAATGATTTCAATAAAATCGCTGTGTATTTTAAATACAAGGCGATTTTTTTCATCAATGCGAACACTCCAGTAGCCAGTAAGATTTCCGGTAAGCTGCTCCGGCTTTCCGATACATCCATATCCGTTGCGTTCAATATCAGCTAAAAGCTTATTAATTCTCTTTAAAGTTTTCTTATCTTGGGTTTGCCAATACAAGTATTCTTCCCAAGCATTATCTTCCCACAATTTTTTCATCAATCTACCTCGATTAATTCATGCTCTTTCAAAACACTTTTTCCTGAACGAATATCCGCTACCCGCTTCTCTAATTCAGCAATGTTTTCTTCAGAATAAAATGGGTCGGCTGAAACTTCAAAAGGTATTTTGTTTTCTCTTACAGCTTTCTTTGCAAAAATACAAAAAGCTGTGGTCATACTCATTCCGACATCCGAGCAAAAAGCTTCAAATTGTCTTTTTAAATCTTCATCTATCCGGATATTTATATTCGTTTGTGCCATGATAACACCTCCTTTATATCATTATAAATAATTTTACACACATCGTCAATATATTTATCATTTTGTATGCAGTCATGAGATAACAACTAATAAATCCCCGTTTTCAAAGCTCAAAATTCCAATTCCAAAAAGCGATCCATTTGATAGAGGTTACAGGGCTTTAGCGTTTTCGTAAGCAGTCTTACGATTTATGGGCAAATCAACAGTCTCGCATCCGCCGGTTGCAGGGCTTTAGCAATCGAGCAAACGGTCTTACCCTCCTGTAGCATGCGCTCGATTTTATACGCTCGGTCAAACTTTTCTGTTGTAAAATAGTTTCACCACAAAAAATCTTACGCAGAAAGGGAGATCGCTATGGACTATACACAGTGTACACCAAGTCCTCGAAAAAATAAATAGAAAAGGTCACTGTGGATTTTTTAGTTGAATGTCATTTTACAACGAGCCTTATATGTTTTGTTTGCCGGATGTACCCTTTGAGCATAGAATGTGATACAATAACAAGAAGAAGATAAAAACTTGTCTCAAAAAATGCAGTATGTAATCTGCTTTTATACAGGAAATATTTTCAAAGAAATAAAATCACGAAATCTAAACAGAGCCATTCGCTCAAAGTCCGATTCAAAATGTATGGTTGCCGATAATCTTTTCAATCGACGGATGGCATTTGTCTATTGGATTTCTCTTATTTTAGATATCAAGGAGTTCTTATGCGAGTTCACAACAAAACCAATCGCCCGCAGAATATTCTTCAGCGCGAGCAGGAATTATTAGATAAAATTGCCGAGTTGCAAAATAAAATGCCGACCTTTATGAGAGATTATTTTGTTTTTCTAAAAATGTCGGTTTCCGTCGCAACCCGATACGCTTATCTGAACGATATTGAATTTTTCTTTCGATATTTGATTTTAGACCAAAATATCGAATCCACCAAAGAGATTACCATCGATATGCTCAATCAATTTACTGCACAGGATTTGAACTATTATTTGGCGGAATATTGCACGCGTTATGAAACGGAGCGTGACGGTGAGCGAATTATCTACGAGAATCACAATACTTCTTTGGCAAGAAAAAAATCATCCCTCGTATCGATGTTCCGCTATCTCTATCGCAATGGGCAAATCGAAAAAAATATCATCGACGGAATCAATCCGATCAAATTGCCGAAGAAAAATCCGGATGCTATCAAAAAACTTGAAATCAGCGAAGCGGAAAAATTGATACAAATCGTATCCACCGGCGAAGGACTTTCCAAAAAAGAATTGCAATTTTGGGAGCTCACGAAAAAAAGAGACTATCTCATCATTTTATTTTTTATCATCTATGGGCTGAGAATTTCAGAATTGGAAGCGCTTAATGTCGATTCCTTTCATTTTGAGCGCAATGAATATGTGATTTTTAGAAAAAGAGGCAAAGAATCGGTAATGCCTTTGGATAATAAATTCAAAAACATCATTATCGAGTATATCGAAACCGAGCGCAAAAGTTTTGATAAAGGCAATGAGCCGGCTTTGTTTTTGTCAACGCAAGGCAGCCGACTGTCCAAACGAAGCATCCAAAATATGATTAAAAAATATACTTCTTTGGTTATGGGAACGAGCAAAGCCAATGGATACTCCCCGCATAAATTGCGTGCGACCGCTGCAAGCTCGATGATTGAAAAAGGATTTTCCATCTACGATGTCCAAAATTTGCTCGATCACGAAAATATAACCACCACGCAGCTATATGCCGCTCATAAGAAGAATGCAAAAAAAGAAATCATCGACAAATTGGACTGGCTTGAATAGCTTTTATTACACAAAAAAACTGCTCGTTTAGGCAGTTTACAAATCCAAAAGATATGATATAATATTAGTAGATAGCAGACCGTTTAAGACGGTTCGCCCAAGGGTTAATTTTATTTGTAACCACTTGTACTGCGAATACAGGTGGTTATTTTCCTATTTTTTAGACTTTTTGTCTTTCTTAAATAGGGATATGATACTTACCGCAAGCGCGGCAATCATAATTAGAATGGTGACTGCCTGGAAAACCAGGCTCACCGCTTCATAATTTGACATCAGCATCACCCCCAATCTTTGAGAGATTAGGGCAAACCATCTGTATCAGCTATCTGATTTTATTATATCATAAACTGATTATTGCCGGGACTTTTTGAGCTCGGTTTTTTATTTCTTGGTAATAATTGCGATTGCGCAAGGCACTCGGCCATCCACAAAAATATAATTCACATTTGTATAACCTGCCTTTTCAAAAAAATCTCGATAGCCGGCTTTGCTGAATTGTTGTTTGAAATTCGCACCCGCTTTTCCGATTATTTTTGAAAGAGAGCTTTTCTTTTTACGCTCTTTGCTGGCATAGGTCGGGATAATGATTTGTCCCCCACTCCGACAAACCCTTTCGAGTTCACGCAGCGCTTTGTACGGCTCATCCAGCAAATGAATGACATTCGCCGCAATCACCTTGTCGAATTGCTCATCGGAAAAATTCAAACTCAAAATATTTGCCTGCTCAAATTGTGCATTCGGATATGCGCTGCATTTTTCCTGCGCTTTTTTGAGCATATTACTCGAAAAATCCGTTGCAATCAATTTTTTGCATTTCGGCGCAATACAGATGCTCAACATCCCCGTGCCACAAGCGCATTCAAGCACCACATCGGACGGACGAATCATACGCTCGATATGTTGTTGCAATTCCAAATGCACTTTTTTGTTATAAATATTCGCAAACAGATCGTAAACGAATGCAATTCTATCCCAAAACATAGTTCTTTCCTTCTTATAACATTGCCTCTCGTATCTTATGAGGAATCATCACGACCTTGGTGTCGATGCAATTGTCTTTAAATTCTTCGTCGATACATTCATCCCAGTATTCCAAATGCTTGATGTCAATGTAGCTTTCGGACTCAAAAACTGTCTTTCCACCGACGCCTTGTACGCTGTACCAGTATAGAAATTCGACTCCTCCAATGGTTTCTCGATGAATGGATTCGACATACATTTTTTCATTTTCCAGAGTCAATAAAGTATCTTCCATATTATCATTTAAAAATTGCAACCACTCATCGACAATTTTCGACTTTCCGTCCTTGACCTTAAAACGATACAATTCAACTTTCAGCATTTTTTCTCCTTCGCTAGAAAAACACAGCAAACATCGGCCATAAAAATCCCAATCAAACTACACATGGATTTATAGTAAGTATTTTTGAACGCAACGATGGAAAACTTATCTTCCGTAAAAAAGAGTGGACTCAATATGCCGTTAACGGATATTCCGTCATTAAAATCTATGTTTAAAGAAGCGGCATAGTTGATTCCCAAATCGATTGTGAGTATGATGTAAAATATGGTTATTAAGAGGATGATACTTGGAATTTTACTTTTTTCCTTCTTTTTGGCATAAAACAAAATCAAAAGAATGGTTATAGCTAGTGGAATAAATACTATATTGCTCATATTTCCCTCCAATTCATGCTCTTAAAACTTTGCTCTTACTTTCTCATTTTTTCGGAAGCTCATCAATTTCAATCAGTTCTCCGCATGAATGGCAATGATATTGGTGATTTTTTGCATGAAAAAGCCAGCCCAAATTTATAAATGTGAAGCAGTTCGGACATCGTAAATATTTTTTGTCAATATAGAGGTAACAAGCAAGTGGAAGAATTGCAAAAATAAGTAAAACTCGTTTGTAGAAGATTCCGGCTGTCAAAAGTACAACAGCTAAAACAACACATATTGCCGAAATCAAAATATAATTATATCGGATTTTTTTATTCATTACGCACCTCCAATTCCAAAATTTCAAATCTCAACCACAGTAAAATTGTTGTCTTTTGTTTATTATACCATAAATATGATATAATAAATCAGATAGCTGATACAGATGGTTTGCCCTAATCTCTCAAAGATTGGGGGTGATGCTGATGTCAAATTATGAAGCGGTGAGCCTGGTTTTTCAGGCAGCCACCATTCTAATTATGATTGCCGCACTTGCGGTAAGTATCATAGTCCTATTTAAGAAAGACAAAAAGTCTAAAAAAAATAGTGCATAAGAAAACCACTGTATTTGCCCGAAACAGTGGTTTTCTAATAAAATCAATACTAAGGGCGAACCGTCTTTAACGGTCAGCTATCTACTAATATTATATCACATCTTATAGATTTGTAAACCACTTGAGTGCCGACAATGAGATTTACGGAGAAACTCGGAAACTAATTTCTAATACTAAACCTGATTAGAAAGAATAGTTAACAACAATTTGTATGTTGAGCAACCGTTCTTTGCTCCCCACCGTTTCATCGGAACGAACAATTATGAGCTCGTCTATGGTTTATTTGGTTTTAGTGTAAGATTGAAAATAAAAATCGAATTATGTTAAGTAGAACCGAATAATTCTCACTGCGTAATTATCGATCTCTTTCCTCCAAAATATGAATTGTTTGTTTCGAATTTAGAATTTCGCGGATTCGCTCTTTGATAAATGCAGGTTTTATATTGTTTTTCTTTATATCGTCCAAAGAAAGCCAAATCAGTTCCTCTCCGGTATCCGTTTTTTCTTTGAGACCATCCAAATTTTCAATTTCCATAAAATAATAAAATTCGAGAGTATGACAATCCAAACCGTCTATCTTCCCTCCCCTGCCTTTGAAAAAATTTTCGCAGACCACCGTGAGATATTTTACATGAGCTATAATCCCCGATTCTTCAAAGATTTCTCTTTCGATACATGACTTTGAAGTTTCGCCATGATGAACGGCTCCGCCTATCATATAATAGTAATTATCCTCGTTCGATTTTATAAAAAGCATTTTATTATCTTTAATCAAAATACCGCCCGTACGATACCGAAACCAAGAATTCTCTGTTGTAAATCCACAATCGATTTTTGACATATTCCCTCCCAATTTTATTTTCATAAAAAAAGCGATTAAAATTTTCTAATCACTTTTACAATTATTTTTTCATACATTATACATTCAGTTCCGTTTTATTTCCGTTCTCAACAAGAATCGCTTGCGTATTACTGATAGCATATATATTCAAATCCGGATTTTCGTCGAGAATTTGCTGTGAACATTTTTCGAATGGAGGACATAGATAATGAGGAACTACATAGAAATCAATCAATCCTAATCCCGCATAATCTTTTTGTGAAAAACCGTTTGGCACTTCATCCATTGGTTTTATAATCGAGTAGGAGGCTACCCATTATTTGAGTAGCCGACCTCTCACACCACCGTA
>JAUNKE010000091.1 GCA_030532905.1 Peptostreptococcaceae bacterium | reverse complement strand
TGCTATTCCATATAAGAAGTATACATCAAAGAATGGAGGGGCACAACATTTTTTTTATAACTTGTTTGTGCCTTGAGCGAAGCGAAAGGAATGGTAAAAACTATGAGAAAAAGAATATTGACTGGAGACAGACCAACAGGAAATTTACACCTTGGACATTATGTCGGTAGTTTGAAAAGCAGAGTTTCATTACAAGATGAGTATGAGACATTTATCCTTTTAGCAGATATTCAGGCATTAACAACACATTTTGAAAAACCCGAATTAATTAATGAAAATATACTACAGGTTGCAATAGATAATTTATCTGCCGGAGTTGACCCTGAGAAAGTTCTTTTTATTCAACAGTCGCAAATTCGCGCAATTGCCGAGCTGACAGTGATGTTTTCCATGTTTGTTCCGGTAAACAGACTGGCGGATAACCCAACTATTAAAACCGAAGCTAAGAATTATAGATATAAATCATTAAACTATGGATTCCTTGGTTATCCAGTCAGTCAAACTGCGGACATCTTGTTTTGTGCAGCCGACTTGGTTCCTGTTGGAGAGGATCAATTACCTCACATGGAAGAAACGGGAAGAATTGTAAAGCGATTCAATCAGCTTTACGGAGATGTATTTAAGAAGCCGGAAGCAATGATAAGCGATTGCGCTAGGTTGATTGGTTTAGACGGGAGTTCAAAAATGGGCAAAAGTTTAGGGAATGCTATTTATCTTTGTGATACAAAGGAGATAGTTTACAATAAAATCAAAGCTGCCGTCACGGATACTTCCCGTATTCACAAAAGTGACCACGGACATCCGGATATCTGTACAGTTTATCGTTATCACACAATTTTTAATGATGGTGAGGCGAACAATATCAAAGAATTATGCCGGAATGGGTGCATTGGGTGTGCGGCATGTAAGGAGAATTTGTCTCAAAGCATAAATGAGATGTTAGAGCCGATGCGAGAAAGACGAGCCAAATATATCAACAACAAAGATATGGTCAGAGAGATGATATTGGAGGGTAGCAGGAAGGCTAACATTATAGGTGATGCACAAATTGAAAAAGTCAAGTCCGTCATGCATCTAAAACTTTAATGAGGGTATAAGTATATTTTTTGATATAGCCGGAGTTGAAGGATATTGCAAGATACGGTATAGCCGAACTAATATGTTAAAGGCTACACCTACAAATAGAACAAATTATGCCATCCCATCAGGAGAAAAGATTTTTTCCTACAATAACTTGATACGACACATAAAATTTAATTTTATTTCTATGTATCCTTTTGTGCTTGTGATATAATACTTTAATAAAATTATTCTAAAAGGAGTTTGATGATGGAGCAAATCAAATTGTTTTTTTACAATCACAAAAGCTGGGTTTATAATCTGCAATATATTTTTTACTCACTCATTCTTGTAATTCTTGTTACGATAATTGATTTGAGAATTATTCCGGTACAGGAACTTTTGCCGGATTTCATGACGATGGATGTTGCTTTGTCCCGAAGTGTGTTGACCACTTTGGCAGGCTCGTTGCTGACGATTACGACTTTTACTTTTTCAACCATTTTGGTGATATTGAATATGTATGCTTCAAGCTTCACCCCACGAGTCGTTGAGAATTTCGTCAATATCAAAATTACAATGAAGGTGCTCGGCATTTTCATCGGCGGTTTTTTCTATTGCATTACGACTTTGATTTTTATGCAGGATTTTTTTGAGCATCAGCATCTTATCGCCGGTACTGTCGCGATTATTTATTCCATCGTATGCATCGTATATTTTGTACGATTTGTGCAGGCGGTGCTCAAAAATTTTCAGGGTGTCAATCTGATTTATGATATTGCGGAAGAGGCGAAGGGCGTGATTGCAAATGAGGTGGAAAGACGCTCGACTTCGCTTAGTGAAATGATTCAGGATGAGCACAGCTATTTCCCGATAAAAAGTACGAAAAGCTGAGCGATTGTTTTATTCTGCAGGATAAGAAGATTTCAATTTATAATTATCGATACAATCTCACAAAACTGCAGGAAATCGCGTTGCGGGCAATCTCACCGGGCATCAATGATCCGAATACGGCGATTCATTGCATCAACAAAATCGGTGTTTTGCTTCTGCCTTTGTCACAAGTTAATTCGTATCATATCAAGCAGGAAAAAGATACGAGTGTTGAAATTTTTTATTCGTCCCATTCGTTTGAGGAGGATATGGAATATCTGTATATGCCTTTGATTGAGTATGCCAAAACGGACTTGAGTGTTATTCAGTCGATTTTAAGAAGCTTTTATATGATTCGATTGTCAGCAACGACTCGCAACAAAAGAGTTATTGACGAATTGGTAAATCATATCGAGCAAAAAGTCGGTGATTTTCTTTCGACGGATTTTGAAAAACAAATTTTTGCGCGTGAATTGGAACCTTTGAAACCGGAGCAAGCCTAGAGCTTGCTTTTTTTTTGGATTTTGAATTAGTATTTTCGAGATAAGTTGTAAATTTGGATTTTCGATTTCATATTTTTAATTTCAAAATGCATTTTTAACATCTTAAACGAAAATATCAATTTCTATTTTCATATTTTTAATATTTTTAATTTCTATTTCAAAAATATTAATATTTGTGTTGACAAGATATAAAAAATGTTTTATTATGATGGCAAAGAATAGAAATCGGAGGTGAATATGGCACGAGTAGTTTTAGGTCGATGTCCGGTATGCAATAACAAGATGCATGTGGTGAATTTGCATTGCGGTAATTGCAATACGGGTGTCAGCGGAGAATTTGAACTGGATAAATTTTCTTATCTGAGCAAGGAGGAGAAATATTTTATCGAAGTATTTATCAAAAAGCGTGGCAATATCAAGGAGATTGAGAAGGAGTTGGGCATTTCTTATCCGACGGTGCGACGCAATCTCGACCAGGTGATTGAAGCTTTGGGCTACTTGGTGGAGAAGGAGGAGCCGCCGAATAAAGAGCGTGAGCGTGAAAAAATTTTGGAGCGACTTTCCAAGGGTGAAATTTCCGCCGGCGAAGCGATGGAGCTGATGGAAGAATTATAGTGTTTTGATGAGGAGGCATTATGGATATCAATACTAAGAAAATGAAAATTTTACAAATGATTGAGCAGAAAAAAATTACCGTGGAAGAGGGTATGATGCTGTTGGATAAATTGGCTCAGGAAGAGCAGGAGTCTTCTTCAAATTATTCTCATCATGCCGAAGTGATTGCAATTTCAGATAGTGATTATGAAATAATTCCTGCAGAAAAACAAGTTTCTCCTTCAAAGTCCAAATCTTTGTTTGGAAAGAATTCTTTTTTTGGAAATTTGGGAAGGGGAAGCAAAAAAATTGTTATTCGCGTCGAAGAAAACGGAAAGAGCCAAGTGAATTTGAGAATTCCGTTGGGATTTGCAAAATTCTTTTTGAAAAGCGGAATCACAATTGGAAATGCGAAAGCCAAAAAATATTCTTACAACAAACAATTTGTAGGTGAATCGAATTTTGAAGACGATTCCGATTTGAAATATTTGCGATTTATTGATGAAGCGCAGTTGGATGAGTTTTTGGCAAATAATGACTCGGGTCCTATCGTGGATATTTTTGATGAGGATGACAATACGCGTGTGTATATAGGAATTGAGTAGGCAAGGGGGCTTTGCCCCCTGAGGACTTCAGTTGAAGTTTTGAAACGGAGGATACATATGGAAAATATCAGTTCGTTGGCTATAAGAAATCAAAAATTAAAAATCATTATCAGTCAATTGACCGGAAGTTTGGGCAGTGGAATTTTTTCTTTCGGTATCGGATTGATGATTTTGCGTGAGACCGGCTCCGCATCAAATTTCGGTTTTTCTCAAATCGTCGGACCGATTGTTTCTTTGTTGTTATTACCTTTTACCGGCAGCATCGTCGATAAGTACAATCGCAAGCTCATCGTTATTATTGCACAGTTGAGCTCCATCGTCGCCATCTGTTTATTCCTTGTCGCGAATTCGATGGCATGGTTACCGAAGTTGTATTTGATTTATATATTACTCACAATTTTGGCTGTTTCGGATTTGTTTTTGTTTACGACTTATTCCGCATCAACGATTATGATGGTACCGAAAGAAGAAGTACAAAAAATTATGTCGATGAAACAAATCGTGCGTACGATTTCGATGATCGGTTCTCCGATTTTGGGTGCAACTCTTTACGGTTTTTTGAGCTTTGAGCAATTCGTGATTATGGAAATCGCCTCTGAGATTATTACTTTGCTGATCGTTTTAGGCATCGACTTTTATTTGTTCAAACCCGATGAAGATATGTTGTCGGGAGAAGAGAATTCGGAGGAAGGAATCTTTGCTTCTTTCAAAAAGGGGCTTATCTTTATACGAGAGAACAATACTATTTCATTTATGATAGTTTTCGCGATGTTTGTGAACTTGACTCTCACCAGTACCAATGTCGGATTGCCTTTTATTAAAGTGAATGTATTTCATTTCAACAATTATGAATATGGTATCAGCTCAGTGCCTTTCGCACTTGGAATGTTGTTATCCGGAATCATTCTGGCAAACAGAGAGGATTTTGACAAACCGATTTTTAATGCATGGAAGTTATGCTTTGTTCTTCTGTTTATCATACTCGCAACCGGATTGGTCATCTTGTTTAAGCTTTCTCATTTGGGTAATTTGATTTTTGTAATGGCGCAGGCGGGTGTCAGCGGTGTGCTTGTCGGTCACATCAATACGCCGATTGGTGTGTGGAACAGCAAAAATATTCCACCGATGATGCAGGGACGCGTTTCCAATATTCTCAGTACGGGCTGTCAGTTGTTGATGCCGATTGGAACGATGTTTTTCGGAGCATTGTTTGACTATCCGATTCGTCCCGATTTTATTTTTATCGTAGCATCCTTAATCGGAATAGGAGTCGCTTTTATCCTTCCGACCTTACTTCGAGTACAAATCAGAGAACTCTAAGATTTTATTTTGAACAAATTTTACGCTCTCATCAAGAATTTTTTGATGAGAGTTTTTTTCTGATTGACAAGATTCGCAGAAATCGCTTAAAAAATATATTTATGTTGCAAGAAGTAATCGACAAATTTTTTCCACAAAATCTTTTTTGGCTATTGCTTTTTTACTCTAAAATTGGATATAATCTTATTGTTAAAAAATATTTATTATTAAGGAGCGTTTTATGGAAGATTTTGGTTCACTCATTTTTGTTATTCTTTCTTTAGCTTATGTGGTTGTTTTAATTGCCGGACAATGGAAAGTTTTTGAAAAAGCCGGTTACGAAGGCTGGAAATCATTGATTCCTATTTACAATTCTTACTGTCTTTGCGAAATTGTATTTGGCAACGGAATCTATGTTATAGGACTTTTTATTCCTGTCGTTCAGGGTCTTTTCTTAATCTTTTTGCTCTATAAACTTTGTCAGGTTTTTGGAAAAGATACTTTATTCTTTTTGGGAATGGTATTTCTTACTCCGATATTTATGTTTCTTCTTGGATCCGGCGATGACCAATATCAAGGACCAACCGAGTTATCATTATAGTTTTATAAAAAGAGCATATCGCTCTTTTTTATTATCAATATAATTTTAGGAGGTAATTATGTCATCCGATCAGGAAACTCTGCTTTTATTCGGGCTGAAGTGAAAAGTTTATTTCCACTTTTGCAAAGAGTGATTTAGGAGTGGCAAT
>JAUNKE010000090.1 GCA_030532905.1 Peptostreptococcaceae bacterium | reverse complement strand
TTTTCATAATCTTATTATATCACATCGTTATGTTTTTTAATAGGTATTAGTATAAAAAATAAAATTGATGTAGATATGATATGGGCTGTCCGTGACAAGGCAGCAGAGTATAAATATTATTTGTAAGGCAAGCGGTAAAATATTTCGTTTGATATATTCCTCTTTCATATCTGCTACTCCATTTCACACTAAAGTCTAATAAACCGTAGAGAAATATCCCGTTTTTTCCGTTCCGATGGAACGGCGGAACGGTGGGGTTACGAACCTAACCAAATTTTTGAGTGTGGCGATAAAAATTTTTGGTAGGTTCCATGCATGGGTTGACGAGATATACAACGACCAACGGGAAATTGTATGTCCGTAACCTACTGCCACCGTTCCCTACAAGGCGGGAAGCAAAAAATAGTTATTCAAAATACAGATTGTTGACAACTATTCTTTCCAATGGGTTTGATTTCACTGCGAATTTTTGAAAAAGCCTTTCACCGAAAATGATGAAAGGCTTTGCTGAATTCAATTTTACAATTCCATCATCTATAATTTGTGATGCGGATTTTCTTTTACTTTGACGCAGGCTTTGACAAGTTCGGTTTGCACCTGAGTCGTATATTTGCTGCTGTAGTAGCTGAGCAATGGGAAAATCGCTCCCTTGTCGGCTACAATACATTTCGCAGGCAGATTGGTAACCGTGAGCGCCACCACATCCACGATGCATCGGTCGCAGGTGCATACCCCGAAATTTTGCATCGCTTCAAGCACCTGACTTCTTACAATTTCTTCAAATACATTCACAAATTTGTAATCCAGCTCATCCGATTCGGCACCGTCGGTCGTTTTGATGGTTACGGTTCCGCTCGATGCGTCACGAGACACGAATGGAATCGCCGGGGAAATTTCTTCCGGAATCTCCATATTTTTTTCTTCTTCTCTCATCACATTCCCTTTCTTTTGAACAGCCTCAGCCATTGCTTCCTCCGCTTGTAATTGGTCTCGAATCATATCGGACAACGGGTCATGATCGTTGAACAAAATTTCAACGATGGGCGCCGGATTTTTGTTGGCGACGGTGTTTTGCAATCGCTGCGACATCAATTTTTTGAATTGCCCGCTCGGCATTTCATTTTCTTCCGTTTTATTATCGTCCGTTTTTTCCGGCTCAATAGTGGGCGATGCAATTTCCGGAGATTCTTCGGCGGAGTTTCTTCCTATTATATAGGATGAATTCGGATGTTCGATTTTCGGCTCCGTTTTTGTTTCTATCATCGGCTCGCTTGGGGAAATTGTCAGGCTCTCCGGCGCGGGAGACGGATTGGCTTCAATCGGATTTTTTTCCTGCAAAGGCTCTGAAATTTGCTCTTCGCTTTGCGCATCGGGATTGCCGTTTGTAATCAGGCTGAGCACTCTCGCTGTCTTATTCGTTTTTCGCGACATCCTATTGCTCCTTCTTTAATAAATCCAGCAGCTCATTCACGAGCTGGCGATAATCTCGCGCTGTCGTCGAATCGGGCGCGTATTCCATAATACTCATGCCATGCGCCGGTGACTCGGCAACGGAGATGGCTGCACGAACCTTGTTGTTAAACACGCGGGAGTCGAGCTGCTTGGCGATTTGGTTTGCCATATCTTCAACCTCTCTGGTCAAAATCGTACGCGGATTATACTTGGTCAAGAGGACGCCGAGCACATTGAGATTGGGATTGTAAAAACGCGTGACCGCATCGACGGTTTCTTTGAGCTGACTGACACCGAGCAGACTCAGAATCTCCGGTACCATTGGGATAATCAGATGGTCGGATGCGACATAGGCATTGACCGTCAAAACATTGAGCGATGGCGGCGTATCGATGATGACAAAATCGTATTTGTCTTTGACACGAGCAATCAAGTCCTTGACCATAAATTCGCGCCCCGATTTGTTAAATTCCAATTCCGCACCGCTGAGCAAAATATTCGACGGAACAATATCGACCTTATCCGCCGTTTGAATGACCTCAAAAAATTCGCTCTGTCCTTTCATCGCATCATAAATCGTCTTGGAATTTTCAATATCGATGCCGAAATAAAAACCGAGATTGCCCTGTGGGTCCAGGTCGATACCGAGCACTTTATATCCTTTGTTCGCCAGCGCAGCAATCAGCGCCGACGAGCTTGTTGTTTTTCCAACGCCACCCTTTTGGTTTGTAAATGTGATAACCGTTGCCATCAAAAAACCACCTTCCTGATAGAAGCGACGGACGGTTTCAGCAATCGCCATCCGAACGCTCAAAATTTTTTCTTGAATTTGCATTAAAAAATGAAAATGCAACAACTTATACTTATTATATATTATTTTGCGCCGATAAACAAATAGGAATTACAAAAGAAATAGAAATTTATTATGAAAGAAGTGAGGCGATACCATGGCAGTGAACTCTGTAAACACAACAAGCACCGGCGGTTTGCTCGGCGGACAACGACGAGGATTGTCCGGACTGGCGAGCGGAATGGACACCGATGAAATTATCAAAGGGATGACCATCGGCACAAGAACAAAAATTGCAAAACAAAAGCAAGCTAAGCAGTTATTGAGTTGGCAGGGCGATGCTATGCGCAATATTTCCGATAAGCTGAGCGCACTTTCAAAAAAATATACTTCCTTTACTTCATCGAGCAATCTGCTCAGTCGAAGATTTTTTGAGCAGACCGATATCAAGACGACGGGAGCCAATGCGAGCAAGGTGGAAGTCAGCGGAGTAGGAAGCGATATGGTTTCGATAACGCGAGTTAGACAGCTTTCGGTGGATGCGTCCGTCTCAACGGGAAGCGTATCCGGCAACAATATCAAAACCGGCGAAATCAATTTGACAGGTCAAATCGATGTGTCAAACTTAGAAAATAAAACAATAAGTATTAAGTACGGCGGGGAAACGCACGATATAGTCTTGAGCAAAGGGAAAGATTACAGCACACCGGAAAAAATCGTCGAATCGTTGAATGAATTGACTAAGGATTATCGGGTGGGAAGCAATTCCAAATTATCCGACAAGGTAAAATTTGAATTGGATACTCAAGGTGGTACCAACAAAATCAAAATGTCTTATACTGAGTCCAATGACGGAAACAATGTCGAAATCGTCGGTGGCTCGGAAGACGCACTCAAATCGCTCGGACTTGCCAAAGGCGACAAGCTCAGCGGAAGCAACAAATCTCTTGTTGGAAGCGAGATGAAAGATTTTACCACGAAAAAAGTGGCGGCGGATTTAATCGGCGGCTCGGCAATCACATTCAATCTCAACGGGATACTCAAGACGATTAAATTGCCGACGAGCGGAGAACTCAAAGAACCGAGTTTCACCGTGGAAAAATTGGCTCAGCATATTCAAAGCTCACTCGATTCCGTATATGGAGCAGGCAGAATCAAAGTTGGCAAATCCAATGACGGCACAAACAAATTGGAATTTTTTACAACCGATCCGAATAAACCGTCAGGCAGTGGATTTGAAAAAGATAAAACTTCCGTACTCAAAATTGCAGATGCAGATTCCGGCGTGCTAAATGTACTCGGTTTGCAAAAAGGGGCGAGCAATCGTATCAATTTGGATGCGAGCATCAAGGATGCGGGGTTTGCAGGACTTGACCTAAACAATGCGGAAGTTGATACCGACGGCAATATCAAATTGCAAATCAACGGCGTCGATATTGAGGGCATTACCGAAAAAACAACGGTAAAAGACTTGATTGAAAAAATCAACAACAATGAAAAAGCAGGCGTCAAGGTAAGTTACTTGGAGATGGCGGATAAATTTGTCATCACATCCAAGGTAACGGGCGCGAACGGCAAAGTCGAAATGAATGACGATTTGGCATCCGGCAAGAAAAATTTGGCAGGGATGCTGTTTGGGGAAAATTCGACACGAACCGTGACAGCCGGTAAAGATGCACAGCTCAGCATCAAATACAAAGGAACGGATGAAGAAATCGAAATCACCCGTTCAAGCAACGACTTCACTTTGGAAGGAATGAATATCAAGCTGAAAGGAACTTTCGGCTATACTTCCGGCGGAGTGATTGACAACAATGCGGAAGCGGTAGGATTCAGCGCGTCCGCGGACAGCAAAAAAATTATCGACTCGGTTAAAGGACTTGTAGAAGAATACAATCAGGCAATCGAGCTTATCAATAAAGAATTGACAACGAAAAAAGACAGAAACTATGCACCGCTTACGGATGAGCAACGAAAAGAACTCAGCGAAAAAGAAATTGAAAACTGGGAAAAGAAAGCAAAAGAAGGTCTCCTTTTCAACAATCCGGAGCTAAGAGCGCTTTCATCGGAAATGCGATTCCTATTCGGCAATGGTGCAAAGGAATTGGGTATTACTGTCTCAAACAAGTATTCCGACAACGGAAAAATCGTATTGGATGAAGAAAAACTCAAGACGGCGATACAAAACAATGCCGACAAGGTTCGGGATTTCTTTTCCAAAAGTGCGGATTCCGATACGCCGGGCGTAATGCACAAGATGAAATCTGTATTGGATAAATATGTTAAAACCGACGGCGTGAACAAAGGAATTTTAATCAATCGGGCAGGCTCTTCGCATTCGCCTTTGTCATTGACAAACAATGCGCTCAGCAAACAGATGTCTTCGATTGACAAAGTCATTGCGCAGCTTGAAGGCAAGCTCAGGACGGAAGAAACTCGTTACCAAAAACAATTTACTAATTTGGAAAAGCTAATATCCAAAATGAATGCGCAAAGCGGCTATCTGATGCAACAGTTTGGCCAATAGGGAGGATGAATGTACGCATATCAAAACTATAAAGAACAATCCGTCTATACAATGACAAAAGGTGAAATGCTCATTTTGTTATACGACGAAATTATAAAGCGACTGACTCGAGCGGAGTATGCGATCAAAAGCACCGACATGGTAACTTTTGAGCAATCGATACAGCGAACTTCGGAAATCGTGCGCTATTTGAACGATACTTTAGACCGTCAATATGAAATCAGTCGCGAATTGGCGAGAATGTATGAGTTCTTTCAATTTCAACTGGCAAGAATTTCTGCGAGCAGAAAGCCGGAAAGCATTGAAGAACTGAAAAATTTAGTTTCGGATTTACGAGATACCTTCAAAGAGGCAAATAAGATAGCGAGAATATAATGGATAATACAATTGCACAAATCATAGAGCATGTTCGTGAAAAACAACTGGCGCTGGATAATGTACTTCGAATCACCAAAGAAATCGAAGAGCGATTCGGCAACAATGATGCACCGGGTGCAGAGATGGCATTGGATTTACGAATGGAAGAAATATTGAGTGCACAGGCATCCGATGAAGAAATCGAATTGATTTTTGACAAGATGGATATTGCCAAAGCACTTCGTATGGGAAAAATCGTTAAATTGCAAGTAGCCGACATGGAGCTGAGCGAAGACGAACAGCAACTATATAATCTATATAAAAATATCAAAAGCATTGTCGATCGAACTATTGAAATCGACAAAAGGCTCAGCAAAAAAATAGGAGGCGCTTCATCGCTTTACAACAATTAGATGAAGCTATAACAACGCAAGCACCGAATCAAATAAACTACCCAGAAAGATAACCTACGAGAAATCAAGGGTTATTTTTCTTTTGCAATAAAAAAACGGCAAATTCGATTTACCGTTTTGTAGTGTGCTCGGCATGGGCAATAACTTGGTGGTGAAAGTCCACTACAGGC
>JAUNKE010000016.1 GCA_030532905.1 Peptostreptococcaceae bacterium | reverse complement strand
GGGGGACGAACCCTTATTTAAGTGCGTCTCAAAATCCACTTTATTTTTCACTCTTATGCTCCTTTGCCATGCACTCTCGGGTCAATATACGGATACGAGATATCAACGATTAGATTGATAAACATATAAATCAAAGCAATCCATAGAACATATCCCTGGATGAGCGGATAGTCCATTGCGGAAATGGCGCTTACCGCAAGATTTCCCAAACCTTGATATGAAAAAATGACTTCAACGACGGCGGTACCTCCCAGTAGAGAACCGAGCGATAATCCCAACAGAGTCACCAACGGCAATAAGGAATTCGGAAAAACATGTTTCCATATAATTTCACTTTCTTTGATTCCTCTTGCTCTTGCGCCGATTACATAGTCCTGATTCAATTCTTCAATTACCGTTGCTCGAACTTGTCTCGTGTATTTTGCCGACATAGCGAATGCCAATGTCATCGCCGGCAGAATCAACTTCGAAAATCCCGTTCCGTTGGAAACGACCGGAAGAATTTTGTATTTGTGCGCTATCACATAGAGCAATAGGAGACCCACCCAAAAATTCGGCATGGATACGCCGAAGAATGTGCAAGCGCGAATAAGGTGGTCGATGATTCCATCCTTATGAATGGCGGCGAGCATACCCGCGGGGACGGCGATTAGAAGCATCAAAACCATTGAAAATGCTGAAAGCTTAATCGTGGGCGCCAAACGGGAGAGAAGCAATGAGGAGACCGACTTCTTCAAAGTGTAAGAATTTCCGAAATCTCCGCGGAGGCAGGAGAACAACCAATTCTTATATTGAATGATGAAAGGTTGGTTGAGTCCCAATTCTTCTCTTGTTTTGTCAATCAAAGTCTGAGTCGGCTGGATGCCGTTCGTTAAATACATCGAACGCACCGCATCCCCCGGCGTCAAATGCAATAATAAGAATGTAAAAAAGCTGATACCGAAGAGAATGACTATCATTTGTATTATTCTCTTGAGTACAAAATTGTTTTTCATCCCAATCTCCTTTAAGTAAAAAAGCAGAATGTAATAAGGGATTGATAACATTCTGCCTGATTCTAAAATTTATACTGCGGGTTTAATATCCGTACTTAGCCAGTAGTAGTCAAAAGCGGCGATTTCCGCTCCGCTTACTTTTGCCTTATTACTGATCATTGTCGATTTGTAATAACCGTGTACCAGAACGGCTGCATCATCTATCAAAATTTGCTCCATATCCACAATCAGTTTATTTCGCTCCTGCTCGTCCGTGGACGCTCTGAATTGCTCATAGAGTTTATTGTATTGCTCGTTGTCGTAATGGCAATAATTGGAAGCGTCTCCATTGCTTTCGCTGAAGAAGTTTTTGCCGCCGTTTCCATACCAGTTCAACAGGAAGTTGGTCGGATCTCCCGTTGCAACGGTCGTCCAGTTTTGATTCAACAAATCATATTCGCCGGCCTGCATAAGCATCCAGTTGGTATCGCTGTCCGTAACATTGACATTCACGCCGATTCCGATTTTTGAAAGCTGTAATTGAATCGCTTCCGCAAAATCACTCAAGCGACGATTCTTGTAAGTTACGAATCGCAATTCAATATTTTTGCCGTCAAGTTCACGAATTCCGTCGCCGTCACTATCTACAATTCCCGCATCGTCAAGAATTTTAACGGCTTTTGCTTCGTCATAAGAATACGGGTTCTTCAAATTCTCGTCTTCATAAACCAAACTCTGCGGCAATACGCCGGGACCGTATGAATAAATACCGCCTACGGTTACATCGCACAAAGTTTTTCCGTCCACTGCGGTGAAGACGGCATGACGCAAAGCATCATTTTTCAGTATTCCGTCAAAGTTTACATAGGCAAAACCGGTTCGAACGCCGTTCTTTATCGACACATGATAATTTTCATCATCGGTCAGGGATTGAAGGTCGCTTGTAGTGGTGATATTTTCGGTCAAATCAATATCGCCGTTTTTGAGAGCCAACGCCTTGGTCGTGTCATCTTCGATAAAAGTCACGCTGATGCTGTCATAAGGTACTTCACCGGACCAGAAATTTTCGTTTTTAACCAGTTCGCCGGATTTACTTACATCATCAAAAGATTTCAATACATAAGGACCCGTTCCGATTACCGATGTCGTATAGCCGTCCGCATGATTCGCATCGGTCAAATCGCCCTCGACATCAATAATGGCATAGAAAGGAAATGCCAAAGAACCTCTTAAATCGGCGTAAGGTTTTTTGGTAACGATGGTCACTTCGTTTTTCTCATTGTCTGCGGTGATGCTTTCCATATCCAAATATTGATACGGCGTGGAAGAATATTTCTCGCTGCCAGTTACCGTAAACAAACGATTGAGTGAGTCGGCAACCGCTTGTGCATCACAAGCCTTTCCGTTGGAGAATTTTACACCGTCCACGATATGAAATGTCCAAGTCTTATGGTCGTCGGATACTCTGTACTCGTCGGCAATCCATGGCTTCAGGGAGCCGTCATCGTTAAATTTGTAGAGGGATTCCGTGATTCCGAGACGCATCGACTGCCATGCCGCATTTTGATAATGCGCCGGATCGAAAGATGTCGAATACACATAGCATCCGAAATTGAGATGAGCTTTGTTATCCGTGGTTGCTTTTTGCTGTCCGCAACCGCTTGCTACTGCCAGAATGGCTGCCAGTGTCAGACCGGCGAAGATTTTTTTAATAGCTTTCATTTTTCCTCCCATTATAATCAGCAAATAAAAAAGCGACCTTTCGATCGCAAGTTTTTAAAGCGTAATTTATGAAAAATTACTCGTGGAACAAACTACTTATCGACCGTAAGTGTGTACTTGTAAGATATAAGCAGTTCTCCTGACTCAGATTCATCATCATTGCATCCTTCCCGAGCAAACTCAGTGGTTTATGCAAGACTCCCCTTTACAGTGGCGGGACCGTACCGGATTTGCACCGGTTTCTCTATTATTCCGAAATGGAACTTATATCCTTTATTCTACCAATTAGAATTATATTCGAACTTTGTCAACGATATTGTACCATTATTTATGTTGCTTGGCAATGATATTGTTAAACGGAAATTCGGTTTCGAACGCGAAAAGAATTTTTTGTAAAGGATTTTCTTGAACCGGAATTTTGATACAGAGCCGCCGCTCTATATTTTTTTCTTTTTTTCATCCGGAGACGCAAATTTTTTCAGCAGCTTGAGAAGCACTTTTTTCTCATCGGCTGTCCAGATTTTCATTTCTTTTTTTATCAACTTCACATTCAAGGGAAAGACTTCGTCAATCAATTTCTTTCCTTTCGAAGTGATTTTCAAAAGCGTGCATCTTTTGTCGGACGGATGAGCTTTTCGTTGAATGAGATTGTTTTTCTCCAAATTTTTGATGACGACGGGAATGGTGCCGTCCGAGCTTAAAATAAGCTCCTTGACTTGCCCGATGGTCAGTTCTCCCTTATGATACAATGCTTCCAGCACGCCGAATTGACTCAATGTCAATTTGTGCTGCAAACAAAGATGTGCCGTTTTTCGATTGAGTTCATTGACCGTACGATTAAGGCCGATAAGTAATTGTAATTCCGTTGTTTTCATTTTTCCTCCGTATCTCTAATTAAAAGCATTATATGCCAATCGGAAACAGAAGTCAAGACGGGGAAAAGTCTTTTTGAAATTATAACAAGGGATAAAAATCACTCGAAAAAAACTTTTATCCCGAAATAAAAAACGGAGCTTAAAGTATTAGTGCCAAAAATCATTATTTGCGATATAATGAAGTTAATTCTATAAATTTTGTAGAAGGCTGATTTTTTTATCGGTGAAACAGATTCACCGTCAATTTGAAGCAGAAAAGAGGAAATATGTTTTTAGAAGATACAATTGCCGCCATCGTTACCGCTTCGGGGGAGTCCGGTGTCGGTATCGTACGAATAAGCGGCAGCAAAGCGTTGTCGATTGTAAATCAAATTTTTGTTCCCAAAAACAAGAATTTCAGCTTGCAGGACAATCCGAGGTATTTGGTACTGGGGCATATTGTCGATGAGACGCATACCGTTGACGAGGTTTTATGCAGCTATATGAAGGCGCCGCATAGCTATACGACCGAAGATGTCGTGGAAATAAATTGTCACGGCGGGTATCAAAGTTTGAAAAAAACACTGGAACTCGTGCTCAAACATGGTGCTCGGCTGGCTGAGCGGGGTGAATTTACAAAAAGAGCATTTCTAAACGGACGAATCGACTTGTCTCAGGCGGAAGCGGTTATGGATATCATCACCGCAAAAACCGGTACGGGACATGAAATTTCGCAAAAGCAGTTGGACGGGAAACTCTCGAATACCTTGTCGCAAATGAGGGATTCGATTACGGAGGATTTGGCGAAAATAACGGTGGCGGTCGATTTTCCGGAAGAAGATGAGCCGGAAGTCACCTATCAGGAATTGATTGACTCGTTGGATAAAACTTTGGAGCAGATTCATAAGATGATTGCGAGTTTTGAAGTCGGGAAAATCTATCGGGACGGTTTGCGAACCGTCATCGTCGGAAAGCCGAATGTCGGGAAATCTTCCTTGCTGAACGGAATTCTGCATGAAGAAAGAGCCATCGTAACGGAAATTGCCGGCACGACGAGAGATGTCATCGAAGAATTTTTCACGCTTGACGGAACGCCGATTCGCTTGATTGATACGGCGGGGATTCGCGAAACGGATGATGTGGTTGAAAAAATCGGAGTCACACGCTCAATGGAATCCATTGCTTCATCGGATTTGGTCATTCATGTGCTGGACGGATCGCGAGAGTTGGATAGAGAAGATATTGAAATTATGGATATGACGGAGGATAAGCGCGTTATTGCCATCATCAACAAGGCGGATTTGGAGCAGGAGATTGACATGGATGTCGTGGCTGAGCGTTTGGATCCGGATAATACCATTATGGCATCGATAAAAAACGGGCAGGGTATTGAGGAACTGATTGCGGCAATCAAGCGTATGGTTGAAATCGAAGGCTTGTCCGTCGATAATGAATATATGATTAACAACGCTCGCCATAAAAATGCATTGGAGCGAGCGGGCGAAGCATGCGAAGATGCATTGCAATCCCTTTACACCGGTCTTCCGCTGGACATTATCGAGACTGATTTTCGTAATATCTGGAACATTCTCGGAGAAATTACGGGAGACACCGCATCGGAAGATTTGCTCAATGTGATATTTGCAAGATTTTGTATCGGGAAATAATCTGAAAATACTTCGATTGTAGAAATCCGATGATACAATGTCGAGGAGATAAGATGAGAAATTTATACATTCAACAAAAAGTATTCAAAATTATGGATCATTATCCCATTCGGGATGAAGCCGACAATATTGTTTATCAGGTTGACCAGGAATTTCAGTTGATAGGAAAGACGGTTCATGTGTCGGATGTGACGGGCAATCGGTTATTTACGGTGCGTCGGGAAATATTGACTTTACTTCCTCGATTTGTCGTGGAGCTTGCGGATGGACGCGAGCTTCTTCTACAGAGCAAACTTTCTTTTTTTTATAAAGTCATCGAAGTTGAGCCGACCGATTTCGGAATAACCATCGAGGGAGATTTTTTCAGCAAGGAGTTTGAGGTGCTGAGAGATGGGAATCCGATTGGCCGAATCAGTCGAAAGTGGCTCAGCTTTAGCGATAAATTTGCCATCGAGGTGCTTGATGAAGAGCAGGAGGAATTGTTCGTAGCTATTATGATTGCGCTGGATGCCATCATTGATGCTGAGCAGTCATAATAAACGAGTTATCTTGGGGAAGAAGAATTGGTGAAAATGGAAGATGCCTACGGGAAATTTTTGAAATAAGAGCATGATGTGCACGATTGTTTCTGTGCGATTTCAGGAGATTTGTTATGCAATACGGTATCAAAGAGTATGGCGCTTATGACGAAGCGGAAATTATGAAATTATATAATTCGGTCGGATGGAGCAATTATACGAAAAATCCGCAGATGTTGAGAGAGACTTTTGCTCACTCGCTCAAAATATACGGGGCATATTCGGAAGAAGAATTGCTCGGTATTATTCGAGCGGTGGGGGACGGACATTCCATCGTGTTTATTCAGGATATTCTGGTGGAGCCTTCTTTTCAGCGTCGGGGAATCGGGAAGGCTTTGCTTCAAAAGATGATGGAAGAATATCGGAATGTATATCAGATGCATCTGCTGACGGACAACAGCCCGAAGATGATTGCTTTTTATCAATCCGTCGGTTTTGCGGATGTCGTTTCTCAAAACTGCATATCATTTACGAGGGTAAAATATGAGCATTTATAAGTCGGAAGAAGGGAAGCAACAATCGCTTGCCCTATATGATGAGCAGATTTCAAAATTGGATTTTTTTACGGATTTATATGTCGAAACTTCCTTTGGAAAAACGCATTTGATCGAAACGGGAAATTTGCAAGGAACACCTCTGCTTATTTTTCATGGAGGGAATACGACGACGGCATATTGTCTGCATCTGAATCGATTTTTGTTGAAGGATTTTCATATCTACGCGGTGGATACGATCGGTCAGGTTGGAAAGAGTGATGAAATTACGATTTCGAATCGCAATTATGATTATGGTCGCTGGGCGAGCGAAGTGATTGACGCGCTTGGATACAAAAAGATGGCTTGCTTCGGCATATCTTACGGAGGCGGGATTTTGACAAAATTGATGGCGATTTCACCGGAAAAAATTGCCAAAACGGTTTTGATGGTGCCGGCGGGAATCAGAAATCCATCATCCTTTTCGATGATGAGTATTTTTGTGCCCTTTATCGAATACGGTTTTTCGAGAAAAGAAAAGTATCTGCTCGATATTGTCGCTCAGATGACCTTGTCCGAAGATATGATTGACAAAGAAACTCTGGACACGATTCGTATGAGCTTTGAGCATGTAAAAATAAGAGCGGGTATGCCGACGGATGCCAAAGCGAGAAAACTCAAAAACTATATAGCTCCTACCTTGGTGATTGGTGCGGAGAAAGATTGTTTTTTCCCGGCAAAGAAAATTTTGCCTCGTGCAAAGGAATTGTTTCAGGATTGTCGGATTCGGATGATTCGGGATGCCGGACATATTCATATTTTACCGGCGCGGGAAAAACGAATCATTATCGACTTTTTGAAATCGTAGAACAAGGCGGCTTATTCAGTTGGCTCAGGGGGTCATTTATGAAAAAAAGAAAATTGTTTTGTGAAATTTCGCCGACAACCTATAAAATTTCGCAGTGGAAGGAGCGAACAAAAAGAAATTTGAAGGATATTTTTTGTTTCGAGAAATTTGCGAATGAAAAGAGTGACGAATTGTTGCCGGTGATTGTTTATAAACACAATTCTTTGATACGACGCGTCTTGGGCAATGTGGATTTGGAATTGCAGGAGAATAAGGCGACCAATTTAGCTTTGGCATCGCCACATGTTTCGGGAATTTTAATAAAGCCGCAGGAGATATTTTCATTTTGGCGATTGGTAGGGGAATGCAGTGAGGACAAGGGATACAAAAAAGGACTCACCATATCGTTGGGAGAGACTTCTTCGGGAATCGGCGGAGGCATGTGCCAGTTTACCAATCTGATTCATTGGCTGGTTTTACATACGCCGCTGGAAATTGTGGAGCATCATCATCATGACGGACTGGATTTGTTTCCGGATTACGGGAGACAGGTTCCTTTCGGGACGGGCACATCCATTTTGTATAATCACAAGGACTATCGATTCAAAAATAATACGCAGCAAGTTTACCAGCTCATCGTCTATGTGAAGGACAAATATCTCTGCGGCGAGATTCGGACGACTGTGCCCTTGCCGATTAAATTCCATATTTATCCGCAGGAGGAATATTTTATAAAGAAAGAAGATGGGGTCTATCGAGTCGGTCAAGTCATGCGCAGTTGCGTGGATAAAAAAACGGGGAATGTCATCCGGCGGGAGATTATCAAGCATAATTATGCCAAGGTAATGTATGATACGACGGGGCTGGATTTGAACCGGAGAGAGCAGGTTTGAGAGTGATAAAATATGGAATGTTTTCAAAAGAATATGTCTTAGGAAATTTCAGGGACTCTAAAGACCGCGTTTTGAAGGATATTTTGATGTTTTGAAAGCGAGACGGTTATGGAAATTCGAATTGGAAAATATGTGCTGACGATAGATGAGGAGAGAACGAAAGACTATTATCGAAATAAAGCGAAAGAGACGGACTGTATTTGTGAAGGCTGCGAAAATTATAGGGCTTTCGGCAAATTGAAATCTCATCCGCTGGCGGATTTCTTAAAGCCGTTCGGATTGAGTATTGAAGATTGTGTTGAAAGCTCAGCAATTTATGCGGAAGATCCGGATTTTGTTTTCTACGATGTCTGGTATCATTGTTGCGGAGAGATTCTTTCAGTGGAGCAAGAGCCGGTAAACATCAATGGAATAGATATATCTTTTTCCGATAATTGTCATTTGCTGGAGGAAGATTTTCCATTGCCCGCCATCCAGATAAATCTTTGGCTGAAAGTACCATGGCTTCTTGCATGCGAGAATACTTATCTGGATAAATGATTGTGAAGGTTGCGTGCACAAAGGCGCAAAATCAATTTTTGGGAAAGTCCTGCTTGCTTGGCAAGTACAATCGGGATGAGAAGGAGGAAAGATGAAAATCGGATTGGCAATTATTGAAGGGCTTGTTTGGTCTGTTTTGTGGATGATTACGGTTATGGTCGTGGTTCAAAAATTTCCATGGCTCATCGAGCATGATTATCCGGAAGATGTACGCAAGTCGGGTGATTTTTCTCCGTCAAATGAGCGGGAGAAAAAGAAAGGTGCTCTGTTTGCGGGAATCAGCTTTTTTCTGCTCATGTCGCTTTTGATATCGGCAGGCGTCGTTCATTATAAAGGAGAATCGACTTTGTATCGATTTATTTGGATGCATCTTTGGATTATGTGCATGATGTGGAATATCGTTGATTTAATTATTCTGGATTGGCTGATGATTTGTACCTGGGAAATGCGGTGGGCAATTTTACCGGGAAGCAAAGGTTGTCCGGGGAATCGTGATTATAGATTCCATGCGATTGGTTTTGTCAAAGGATTTTTTGTGATGAGTTTGATGTCGCTCTTTTTTGCGGGGATATCGTATGGGATAATACAGTGGATTGGTTAGGAGGAAAGATGATAAAAAATATAAAAATTGAGGAACCGGATAATTATGCGGAGCAAATCAAACAGATTTACTCTGCGGCGCTCGGCTATTCCGCAGAATCTGCGGATTTTTTGATAACGAGAATAAGAAATGCCGAAGCGAAAGGACTGAATCTCATTCTGTTGGGAGTTTTTGATGAAAAGGACTTGGTTGGTTTTGTTTTCGGATTTGATTTTGCAAAAGGCAACTGGTGGGAGCAACAGATAGCCGAAAGATTGCCTGCGGACTATAATTGGTATGACAACACTTTTGAGCTCAATGAGCTGGCTGTGGAGCCGACAATGCAGGGGAAGAAATACGGCGAAAGATTGATGCGCGCACTGATGGACGAGGTAAAAAACAAAAATATATTACTGGGGACGGCAAAGCATAATAATGAGCATGTACTTCGCTTTTACAAAAAACTGGGATTTGAGACGGTGATTGATAATTTCCTCTATGACGGAAATTCTTATAATGAAAGTGTCATTATGGGTATAAAGAGAAAAAAGATTTTTAGTCGAATGAAAAGGAAGGAACATGGATACGGGAATTGCATTTGCTTTGATACCTCTTTTTATAATCGCAATGACGGTGTTGACATTCGGTGTTGTGCTGTTTGTTTGTATTAAAGTGATTTCAGAGGCAGCTCGGAATAAAAAGATGCCTGTGATTCAGCTGAAAGCGGTTGTTGTTTCAAAACGCTCCAAAATGAGAAGACATAACAACAACAGTTTTACAAAATACTATGTCACTTTTGAGCTGGAAAATAGAGAGCGAATGGAACTTGCTATTTCCGAAGCGGAATACGGGATGTTGGCGGAACGCGATGCGGGGCTGTTGACATTTCAAGGAACGAAGTATTTGAGTTTTGAGCGATGGACGACGCTGGAAATTGAAGAGCAAAGTTTATAACCGAGATAACGCAATGGATTTGTGATTGTATGCTGAGAGGTATTATCATGGATAAACAAAAAAAGAAAATGATTATGAAGTTGTTTCTTGTGACGCTATTATTGGCAATTGTCGGGTTCGCATGGACTGTATATGTTAATTTTAACGGCTATCCGTGGGCGGAGTATCTATCGAGAAAAGGAGCACAAAAATATCTGGATAAACAATATCCGGATAGGGATTTTATCGTGACCGGCTCCCGCTATGAGAGACCATGGTTTAATCCTTGGCGCATGATAATATTCGTCGAATCTCAAAGCGATCCGTCGCTTTCTTTTGATATGGAGATGGCTTCATATAGCGAGGTGTTACATGACAATTTTGTTTTGAGAGAACAAGAGAAAATTGCAGAGCGGATGGATAGAGAATATGATGAAATGATTCGAACTTTATTATTTTCGAAAGAATATCCTTATAAAATTGAAAATCTTAATATCGATATGGATTTCGGTTATACTGCTAATTCAGACGATCCGAAGGGAAAAACCAATATGGAAGAGTTATCGATTGACAAGAAGAATGACATTGAATTTTTCAGTAAATATCGAGGGGTAATTAAAATGGATGTGCCGGATTATGAGATAAATGATGAAAGTTTAATCAGGCTCTTCTATGATACTAAAAATTATTTGGAGAAGCACAACATATCGTTCCATACTTTAAATTATACACAACAAGGGTTGAAAAGGAAGGACGATCCGGATAGAGATATTGAAATTCATCTTATCAATTCCGCAACATATACGAAGGAGAATCTTTATACTTTGGTTCAAAGACAATTGGAGGAGCAAATTGAAGCAAAAAAGTAATTGGATAAAAATATTGTTGGTGGCGGTTTTGTTGTTGAGCTTCAGAATGGTCGCCTGCCAAACAAATGTAAATCAAACGCCGAAAACGGAAAGTGAAGTACAAGAGAATGAGTCTCAAGAGAACTTGAAAAAAACGATTCGGGAAGACGGCGTCTATACTTCCAAAGAAGATGTTTCTTTATATATACACAACTACGATAAGTTGCCGTCCAACTATATCACGAAAAAACAGGCTCAAAGTCTCGGCTGGGATAACAAGAAAGGGAATCTGTGGGAAGTTGCGGAAGGCAAAAGCATCGGCGGTGACCGATTCGGGAATCGTGAAAAATTACTGCCCGATGCGAAAGGAAGGGTTTGGACGGAATGTGACATCGATTATTCCGGCGGTTATCGCAATGAGAAACGCATCGTGTTTTCAAATGACGGGCTGATTTATTATACGGATGACCACTATAAGAGCTTTGAAAAATTATATGAAAAATAATTTTATTTTGGGTGAATGCACTTCAAAAGAGCTTACAAAGGGTTGAGAGCCCGTTACGGTTTAAGAATGAATTTATGGAAAGTGAAGGAAGATATGAAGACGGTGGTACTGCATTTCAAAAATATCCGAACGAGAACGCAGGCGCATGAGTATTTGAAAAAAGAGTTGGGTTTTCCGGATTATTACGGTGAAAATTTGGATGCGCTATGGGATATGCTGACGAATGAAAGCGAAAGACTGGAGATTGTCATTCGAAACGGCAATGAGTTTATAGAGAATCTCGGGGAATACGGAAAAAACCTGCTGGATACGATGCTTGAAGCGGGTGAAGAAAACCCGATGCTCTCAATCGAGTGGGAATGACATCTTTTATTTCTTTTGAGTTGGCACTCGTTAATTCGAGTAAGCGTTTTGCTCTATAAAGCTCTTTACAAATATTGAAGTGAAAAGTTGGGGCAAGGTTCCAATAATTAACGAGCATAGCGTTGAGCTTGTATTCTATCAAGTTTTTGCGAGCTTTGAAGTTATTGTTTTGATATCTTGTGATATAATTAAGATGGTTTGAAAAAATGTATGAGTGTTTTATGTTATCAAAAATATATGGGACAGCAACTCTGACTTCGAGTGATATTGGAATTTGTGGAGGATTAATACATGAAAGGTGGGAAAACTTTGATACCTGTAGATGAAACAAATATCACCAATCTGATTTATACCATTCGAGGAAAACAGGTAATGCTTGATAGTGATTTGGCAGCACTATATCAAGTTGAAACGAAGTATTTAAATAGGCAACGAAGCAGAAATGCTGATAGATTTCCGGAGGATTTTTGTTTTCAATTGACGAAAGAAGAATATGAAATTTTGAGGTGTCAAAATGTCACCTCAAAAAATGAAAAAGGTTCGGGCGGTAGAAGATATATGCCATATATGTTTACTGAACAAGGTATTGCTATGCTTTCATCGGTTCTTAAGAGTGATGTTGCAACGAAAGTAAGCATAAATATAATGAGAGCTTTTGTTGAGATGAGAAAATTCGTTCTTTCCAATCGAGAAATGTTTGCTCGCCTGGATAGAGTAGAATTGAAACAACTGGAGACGGATAAGAAACTAGAAGAAGTATTCAACTACATTGCGAGCAATGCAGAGATAAAACAAAAGATCTTTTTTGACGGACAAATCTATGATGCCTTCAGTTTTATTGCAGATCTCATTGGAAAAGCACAGAGTAAACTGATCTTGATTGATAATTATGTGGATGTAAATACGCTTAACATGCTCTGTAAGAAGAATTCTGGAGTTGATGTACTGATTGCAACAGCAGGAAAAGGCAGTTTAACAACAAAAGACATCAACAAGTTTAATGCTCAGTACCCAAGTCTGAGCGTGAAAACGACCGCAGATTTTCATGACCGTTTTTTGATTATTGATGATACAGAAGGATATTTTATCGGTGCATCTATAAAAGATGCCGGCAAGAAGAGTTTTGCGATAACAAAGATTGAAGACGGAAAAATGATTCATGATTTGATAAATAAAGTGAGTTAGAAGATGGTAAAGATAGGGGAACCCATGGGACAAAATTTTAGGGAATTAGGGAGATGTTTATGGTAAGAGTTAGATTTGCTACTGTAGAAGATGCCGAGGCTATTTCGAACATTTGCTCGGAGGCTTGGCGAATAACTTATGCAGAACTATACTCGAAAGAATATATCGAGAAAGTTATTGCTGACTTCTACAATACTGACCGTATCAAAAAAGAATGTCAAGAGTCATCGAGCAGGTGGCATGGATATATGGTCGCAGTTGAAGAGAATGAAGTTGTCGGTTGTATAGGTGGAGCTTGTGCCAATGATGTCGGACTTATTTATGTTTTTTACATCAAACCGGAGATGAAAGGAAAGGGGATCGGTGGTGCATTGCTTGATTTCTTGACGGATTATCAGAAAGAGCAATTTAGCATTACGAGTCAAGAGGTGCATGTGACCACAGGTAATAGGATGGGCATCCCCTTCTATGAAAAGAATGGATTTCAGCTGATCAAAGTGATTCTGAACTGGATTGATGAGTCCGAGGGAACGGAAAATCTCTATCGAAGACAAGTTTAATGCTTGGAATTTCTTTTAGAGTAAGAGTTGAGGACATATTTGTCGGATGAAGTTAAACATCGCCTTTATGAATTCTGGGACTGGGACGGGTAAAAAATCTAAAAATGAGCTTAAACTGAACGAATTTCCCGGCATGCAACAAATGAAAAGCCTTTATTTCGAACGGCTTTGAATGTAGTGAATAGTAGCACAAGAAGAGACGGAATAGTATTTTGAAAATGATTTTGATATGTCGCCTTTGAAGCAATGAGAGAAATAACCTGAAAATGCTTCGGAGGCTTTTTTATGTTCAAATAGTATTTTACTGAAAATTCGGTGCTGAGTTTTTGTGGAACTATTTAATTGCGTACGAATACAAAGAATCGTCGCTTGAATGTCGCGAAATAATTCAAATTTCAATGCTTTTATAAAAAATATTTGACGGAAATTGCTTATGAAAAGTTGAAATTCATTCGATATCATCTTGAAGGACTATATTCTTAAGCTATTAAAAGTAGTGAATAGAATTATATCAGAAGGAGGTTATATGAAGAAAAAGTTATTCAGCTCGGTACTAAGTCTGGTTTTGGTGCTAAGCTTTTCTTTATCAGCGATTTCGCAGAATTCTTTTGCAATGGATGCGGCTTCGGATAATTCGGGAACACCATTCGTTGAAAGGAAGAATGAAATTGCGGAGAGCAAAGAGACAGTGGAAAATACTTTGCCGGAAAAGGAAGATGCTTTATCTCAGAATGCGGAGAATCACAATCCGGTGGATAAAAATGATTCCGCCAATTCCGATTCCGTTTCCAATGATGTAAAAACGGAAAATCCCGAAGCGACAATTGCAGCACCGGATACGAATCCGGTGTCAATGAATGCTTCTCAGGCAGCGGAATTTGTTTCCAAACCGACGGAAACATTAGCGAATGCTATTGAGGATGCCGTTCAATCGGTCACCTTTGTCAATAACACGAAGGAGAAAACAAATGAGGTGGTAACCGATGGAAAAACCGGACGAGTCTATATGAAAGTAGATTTGAATCTCGCGGGAAAAAATGTCAAAGAGGGCGATTACATTTATGTAAAATATCCTGCGGACTTCATTTTGAAACCGATTCAGGAAGTGATTACAGACGGAAATGATGCGACGGTTCAACTTGCGGACTTGATTCTGGAGCCGGAGAAAGACGGCGGCGGAGCGGCAAAGATTGTTTTTCGTAAAATTGCGGAGGAAAGGGAAAATATCGTCGGCGCGATAGCATTTGAAGCTACGATAAAAGCTCAAGCGGATGGCACCAAAAAGGCATTTGATTTGGAGGTGGCGTCTTCCGATCCGACAAAACAAACCATTCAAACGAATGAGGTTCAATTCTCTACCAGAATTGGGAAGTTCTCCTATATATCGGAAGAAGCTCTTTACAAAAACGGTTTTTCCGATCAGCAAGAACTTAAGATGAATTACCATCTTCGAATCAATCGTATGCAGAGAGAGCTTGGAAATGTAACGATTGAAGATAATATTTTGGCGTCGGGGAGAATTGTTCATTTTCTTCCGGAGACTTTCAGGCTTACCAAAGTAAAATACGGTGACAAGGAATTGGGCGACGGAAAAGGTGTCATGAGAGAAGTGCTTATGGATATTCCATTGGTGGAAGGGGACAATCTGTTGTTTAACGATACCTACACTTCTTTCAAATTGCATATCGATAATGTAGGAAGCGACTCTTATTATCTGGAGTACCGCACGAATCATTATAATGACGGAACTTCAGTACAAAATGAGGCGATTCTCTACTCGGACGGAGAGCGGATTCAGCCCTATAAGTCGGTTGAGTATCGCTTGGCGGACACCGGCGAAGTGGTCGGAAAGCCGGAATACTTCAACAATCGATATATGGGACATGTTCGCGGGCGGGCTGCAGTCGCGGTTAAAAATGCCTCGCTCAAATCGGATATCAAAGAAAAACTGCTTATTCAAAAAGTGGATAAAGAGAACAACCGATTGTTGAAAGGAGCAAGTTTTAAGGTCTATGTGGATGCAAAAGCCACAAAGGAAGCTTTGAGCAATACTTTTACAACCGATGAGAACGGCATTGTCGTGGTAAGCGGTTTGACAACAAGAACAAGATATTGGGTCAAGGAAGTTCAAGCGCCGAAAGGATATAAATTATCCGATGAAATAAAGGCGGTTGTTGTATCCGACAAGGGAACGGTCATTACTTTCGCCAATGAAGCGGAAAAAATTCAAATTTCCGTGAGCAAGACCTGGGTCGGCGGAAATCCTCAAGAGCACAAAACGACCTTAAGATTGTTGGAAAACAGAAAAATTGCGAAGGATAAATGGGGCAAAACTTTTGACAAAGAGGTTCAGGGAGAGGCAACAATCACTTGGGAAAATCTGCCTACCGTAGATAAGTCGGGAAATGACATTGAATATTCGGTCGTCGAAATCAATAAGCCGGAGCATTATATTGAAAAGATTGAGAAGGTGGCGGAGGGCGAATTCAAGGTGACAAACACCTATCAAAAACCGAAGGAAGAACCGAAACCTACGAATCAACCGCCCGTTCAAAATCCGAATCCATCTCAAACTACGCCTCAAAATCCGCCTCAGACTACGCCGCAATCTGCCGGTTCTTCGGGAGGCTCAAGCATTCACACACCTTTTAATCCGATAAGACCAAGTGTGGCATTTGATATCGAGGATGGAAGAACGCCTTTGTCCGGAACGAGAAGCTCGGATAATAAGACGCTTTCCGAAAGCAAAGAGGAATCCGATATTGAAGATGGAAGAACTCCTTTATCGGGAAGAGATCGAAAAAATGCGACGAAAGTAGCGGGAGCGAGCAAAGGGGTTCCGAAGATTCATTCATCGGCGGTTCCGAAGACCGGAATTAACATCTATGAGCCATGGATAGTGTTCGGCGCATCCACTCTGTGCATTTTGGCGTTGGCATGCCTGCATATCGTTAAAAAGAAATAAACAATTATGCTCATGGAGAGCTTTAGCTAAATGAAGTGTAAAACTTATTTGAAAAGTCATCGTACGGTGGCTTTTCTTTTTTGATATTTTTCAATAAAAATACTGGACTGTTCAAAACAAAATCCTTGCGGAAGTCAACCATTGTGTATTATAATATCTTAGAGTTCATTTTATTTACAACATCGGGCTTTCGTATTATGGAAATGTCGTTGAAACTTGAGGGAATGCGTTTTGTTTGACATACGATTGAAAGATTACGATGCTTGTTTAACAGGAGGGAAAATGAAAAAAAGAATTTTATTGATACTATGTGTGATTGCGGCATTGTCATTGGCGGCTTGTCAGAAGCAGGAAGCGCCGAAAGAGAATGCGCAAAACGAAGGAAATCAAAATAAAACGGAGCAAGCCGAAAAGATGGATGCTCCGATTGTAATCGGGCAGACATGGGTGGTCGGTAATACCGAGCCGACGGATTCTTCGGTGCCGTGGTCGTTGACGAGCCATGGTGTGAGTGAGACTGTGTTTATGTTGGATGAAAAAGGAAAGTTGTTCTCCCGATTTATCGATTCTTTCGAGCGAGTGGATGATTTGACATGGAAGGCGATTACAAAAAATGAAGCGAAATTTTCCAATGGCGACTTGGCGGATGCGAATGCGATTGCCGATGCGATGAATACGATTCAAAAGAATAATCCGCTTTCCAATGCGACTGCCGGCATGGTAAACTTTACGGCAACCGATGACAAAACATTGGAGATAAAAACGGAGAGACCTTTACAGCGTTTGGATTCATTCTTGACCGAGTGGTCGAACATCGTGTTCAAGGATTTGGGCAATGGGGAGTATGCTTATACCGGACCGTATCAGATTCAAGAGTTGAACAAGGGAATCGAATTGAAACTCGTGCCGAATCCGCAATATCCGGATGCGGACAAGAGAACCGATGTAAAAGTGATGGCATTTAAGGATACTTCCGCGTTGAATCTTGCATTTGAAGCGGGTGAAGTGGATATGGCATTCACCGTTACGCCGGAAATTGCGGCGATGCTGAAAGATGCGGGCAAAAATGTGAAGACCATCGATGCGGGCTATCAATACTTTGGAATTTTCAATCTGAAAAGCGATGTGCTCAAGGAATTCGATGTGCGTGAGGCAATCAACTTGGGAATCAATCGGGACGAATATATCAAGGCGCTTCAAGGCGGCAAGGTTGCGACCGGATTTTTTGCCAATTATTATGATTATGCGGGAGACAGCATTGTAAAAAATGATGTGGAAGCCGCAAAAAAATTGTTGGATGACATCGGCTGGAAGTTGAATGTGAACGGAGTACGCGAGCGTGAGGGCAAGACGCTTGATATCAAGTTGGTGACCTACCCGTCTCGTCCGGATTTGTCCGTCATCATGCAGATTATGGCATCGCAACTCAAGGAGATTGGATTTAATGTAACTACCGAAGTGGTTGACGGAATCGATAAGGTGGGTCAATCCGGAGAATTCGATTTGATTCTTTATGCACAGCATACGGCGCCGACCGATGATCCGAGCTTTGCGCTCAATCAGTTTTTCAGAACGGGTCAGGGGAAAAACCATGCGGGCTATTCTTCTGAAAAGATGGATGGTATTTTAGACAAATTGGGAGCGGAGCAAGACCCGGCGAAAAGAGTGGAACTTGCTAAGGAAGCGCAGGCGCAAATCTTTACCGATTTGCCGGTACTTTACCTGGTGGATCCTCAATGGCATATTGCGGTTTCCGAGCGATTGGCGAATTATCAACCGTATTGCGGAGACTATTATATTGTAAACAGCCAATTGATGAAGTAATCCTGAATCGGAGGTTGCCTTGAACGAGGCAATCTCTTTTTATAAGGAGCAGTTATGCGTTATGTGAAAGTGATTTTGAAATATTTTCTGGTGCTTTGTTTTATGTCGCTTGTAATTTTTGCACTGACTCGAAGCATGCCGCTCAGTCCGGTGGATTTGTTGTTGCAACAGTTAAAATTACCGCCAACTCCTGAGAATAAACTGTTGGTGGAAATGCAATGGGGATTGGATAAGCCTCTGTATGTGCAATATTTTCGCTGGCTCGGTGCATTTGTGCGTGGGGACTGGGGAGAGTCGCTCATTTCAAAACAAAATATTCGCGAAGAAATTTTTCGGGGGATTCCCTATTCCGTCACCTTGGGGCTGGGCGGCGTATTGTTGTCCGCTTTGCTCGGTTTTTTCGGCGGATATCTCGCATCGCTTAAAAAAGGTGGATTTTTTGACCGCCTGACCGCATTTTTATCCCTTTTTGTTCAAACGGTTCCGGTGTTTATTTTGTCGGTTGTGCTGATTTATTATATCGGGGTCAAATACCAATTGCTCAAAGTGTTTACCGGAAGTATTTTTGTTAAAATGAGCTTGGGAATGCTCATGGTTACCTTGAGCTCGGTCGGAAGCATCTCGCGAGTTATGCGAAAACATTTTTTGAACATCCAAAAGCAGCCCTATATTCGAGCGGAAATTTCGCGGGGCTTTTTGCCGAACAAGATTCTGCTCACATCGGGACTGAGACCGGCGCTGATAGGACTTTGCTCCGCGATTGTCAGTAAATTTGCATGGGTTATCGGCGGAACGGCGGTTGTGGAGTTTGTTTTTTCCATTCCGGGAGTGAGTTTCTTTCTGGTAAACAGTATTGCGCAGCGAGATTATAATGTGATTCAGTCCTATCTGTTTTTCATTGTGATTTGGATGATGCTGGTGCATTTGATGTTTTCGATTATCATGCGATTGCTTGGGGAGAAGGTGTCATGAGTAAGAAGAAAATCATTCTGCTGACGGTTTTGGCGATTGTTCTGATATCCTTTCCGTTTTTGAAACAGGGATATCAGGATGCGATTAAAACCGATGTGGCGAATACTTTTGCTCAACCGTCGATGCAACATTATTTCGGTACGGACCATTTGGGGCGAGATGTGTATTCGCTGATGGTGGACGGTGCGATGCGGACGGTGGCGACCATTTTGCTCGCTTCGGGAATTTCGCTCTTTTTCGGATTGATTCTCGGAGCGATGGGGGCGTATTACGGCGGATTTTTTGAAACCGCGGTTCAGTTTCTGACGGACATTTTTATGATTGTTCCTTCCTTTATATTGGCGCTTATCATTTCAGCAATGATGGGACTCAATCCCGTCAGCGCGGGAATTACGCTCGGGATTTCGGGAATCGGAGATTATGCCAATCAGGCGATGATTCTCTCCAAAAGCATTAAGCGTCGCGGCTTTGTTCAAAACGGACAGTCGATGGGATTAGGTTCTTTGCATATTATCTTTCGGCATATCATTCCTCATATCCTATCGCCGATATTGGCGTCGCTCGGCAATCGTGCAAGCGGCATCGTGCTTCAATACGCATCGCTTTCTTTTATCGGGCTCGGAGCGGATTTGACAAAACCGGATTGGGGAATGATGCTCTATCAATATCGAATCTATATTATTGACAGACCGCAGCTTTTATTTTTCCCGACCTTTGCCATTTTTGTGTTGGCTTTTTCATTTTACTTTGTCTTTGACGAGCAGGAGATTTAGGAGGAGCTATGGAAAAAGTGTTGCAAGTGAAGGATTTGTCGGTTCATATCGGCAAAGAGCTGGTGCATAATATTTCTTTTGACCTGGGCGCTGAGGAGAGGCTTGGCATTTTCGGTCAATCGGGCTCCGGCAAGAGTGTGACGATGTATGCGATTTTGGATTTACTTGACAAAAAAGCGAAGATTGACGGAGAGGTTCTTATTCAAAATACGGATGTTCGACAACTGGATGTATTGGAGCGACGAAGATTTTTAGGAAAAAATATATCCATCATTTTTCAAGATTCCATCAATGCGCTCAACCCTTATGAGAAAATCAAAACTCAGATGCGCCGAACGATAATGCTTCATCATCGCTTAAAAGGCAAGGCGGCGGACAATTTTGCCGCGGAAAAACTAGAAGAGATGGGATTGGATGCCAAGCGGGTTTTGGAGGCTTATCCCGGACAGCTCAGCGGCGGAATGCGACAGCGGGTTTTTATTGCCCTCTCTCTTTGTACCGACCCGAAAATCATCGTTGCGGATGAGCCGACGACGAGTTTGGATACTATTTCGCAGATGCGGTTCATCCGATTGATAGCCGATATTTCGAAAAAACATTCTTTGCCACTCATTTTTATCAGTCACAATTTGGGATTGATTGCCAAGCTTTGCGAAAATGTGTTGGTGATGAGCGAAGGAGAAATCATCGAGCGCGGGAAGGTGAGCGAAATTTTTCAAAATCCGGCTCATCCGGTGACGCAAGAGATTGTACGAGAGACCAAAAAATTGTATGAGGAGGCATGATGGAATTATATCGAATCGAAAATCTTCAAAAATCATATATAGATAGCGAGTTTAGAAATACGAAAACCGTTGCCATCCACAATCTCTCTACGATTATATATCAGGAGCAAATCACTGCCATCGTCGGAGAGAGCGGAAGCGGAAAATCCACGCTGGGAATGATTCTGGCGGGCTTGGAAAAGTCAAGCGCCGGTGAAGTGTTCTACAAGAATGAAAAACTGACAAAGGCTTTTTGCAAAAAAGAGTATCAGCTGGAAGTGCAGATGATTTTTCAAAACCCTTTCGATGCCGTCAATCCTCGCTGGAAAATAGAGGATGCGCTTATCGAAGGGATTCGCTATCACAAAATTATTCCTCGGAAACAGGAAAAAGAATATATCTCGGAAATTGTCAAATCCTGCGGGCTGGATGAGGAATTGTTGAAGAAAAAGCCGCATCAACTCAGCGGGGGTCAATTACAAAGAATCTGTATCGCTCGGATTTTGGCTCTCAAACCTAAGGTGCTTATCGCCGATGAAATTGTTACGGCGCTGGATGCGGGTGTGCAGGCAAAAATTTTGGACTTGCTGATGCAGATGCAGAAAAAATATAAATTCAGCCTGATTTTTATCTCACATGATTTAGCGGTCGTGCGTCGCATCGCGCATCGAATCATCGTGATGAAAGATGGAGAAATCATTGAAGAGGGGATGACGGAAGAAATTTTTAAGAATCCGAAAAAAGAATATACCAAAGAGCTTATCGCGGCGATTCCGACATTTGAAATCGGGCAGACGCTGTAATCGAATAGTGGGAAAGCGGATATCAATTTTGTCTGAGTCTTTAAGAGGTATAGAAGCGTTGGAATAAATATCTCTAAAAAATGATACGGGAGAAATGGTGACAAAAATATAAAATTTTGATATGATGGTACAAGAGTTTTTTGAGCACACGCATCGGCAGCGTGTGTTTGCTTTTTTGAGAAAGGCGTTGGAAAAAAAGTGAGTTTTGAAATTTGTTTGAGATGAGAGCGGGTATAAAATATCCGGTTGTTTAAGAATGAGTCGGACGCATTTTTATGAAGGTTTGTTAAGGAGAGAATATGAAAAATATATTGAGAGGATTGACTTTTTACAAAAAGAAAATCGTACTTGTTTTCTTGATGGTAATCGGCTCGGCGATGTCGAGTCTGGCATTACCGATGTATATGTCTCGCGTAATCAATGTGGCGATTGTGAATGAGGACATGGGCATGGTGCTTCGGATAGGCGTTCAGATGCTCTTCTTCGTAATTTTGGGATTGTCATGTTCGATTGCAATGGGATATTTTGCGGCGCATGTGTCCGTCGGTTTCAGCAAAAGCCTGCGCAGTAGGGTGTTTAAGAAAGTACAGGAATTTTCTCAGCCGGAATTTGATGCGATTTCAACATCGTCGCTGATTACCAGAACGAATAATGATGTGATGCAAATTCAAACCTTTGTCAATATTGTACTTCGAATTTCATTGATGGCACCGATTATGGCGGTGGGCGGAATCGTGATGGCGCTTGCAAAAAATGTTAAGATGTCGATGATTTTGTTGGTGGCGATGCCCGTGATGCTGCTTTTTATTTTTAATGCGGCGAGAAGAATCGTGCCCTTATCGTCCAAAATGCAGGGGCGACTGGATGAAATCAATCTCGTGATTCGTGAAAAACTGACGGGAATTCGAGTGGCGAGAACTTTCGGGACGGAAGCGTACGAAGAGGAGCGATTTGAAAAAGTAAATCGGGACTTTATGGAGAATGCGACTAAACTGGGAAAAATTATGGCGACACTGATGCCGGGGCTGAATTTGATTTTGTACGGCACAACGGTCGCGCTGATGGCATTTGCCGGATTTGAAATTGTAAAAGGCTCCTTAGTTCCGGTCGGCGATATGATTGCGGTGATTCAATATGTGATTCAGATTATCATGTCGGTGGTCATGATGTCCATGGTGTTTTTGTTTTATCCGCGCGCATCCGTTTCGGCAAAACGAATCGATGAGGTGCTGAGCATGGTGCCGAGTATTCAAAACACGAGTCGAGAGTTGCCGCCTACAGAGGAGAGGGGCAGGGTCTCTTTCCGCTCGGTGAGTTTTACTTTTCCGAATGCCAATGCGCCGGCGCTTGAAAATATAAGTTTTGATTCAGAGCCCGAAGAAATAACGGCGATTATCGGCTCCACGGGCTCCGGGAAGTCCACGCTGATCAATCTGATTCCGCGTTTTTATGATGTGCAAAGCGGAGAGATTTTAGTCGATGGAGTGAATATAAAAGATATGGATTTGAATGTGCTGCGCGGCAAAATCGGTTTGGTGCCGCAAAAAGCATTTTTGTTTAAGGGAAGTATTCGCGATAATATCGCTTACGGAACTTCTCTGTCGGATGAAGAAATTCATCATGTGCTGCAAATTGCACAATCCGAGCAATTCGTGATGGAGAAGGAAGGCGGATTGGATGCACCGATTACGCAGGGGGCAACGAATCTCTCGGGCGGACAAAAACAGCGTCTGGCGATTGCCCGAGCGATTGGACGAAAGCCTGAAATCTATATTTTTGACGACAGTTTTTCCGCGCTTGACTTTAAGACGGATTCCGCGCTTCGAAAGGCTTTGTTTCGGGAAACGGAGAACGCGACGGTGATTTTGGTTGCGCAAAGAGTGAGCACGATTAAGAATGCGGATAGAATTATTGTATTGGAAAATGGCAAAATCGCAGGAATCGGGAAACATACGGAGCTTCTTCAAAACTGTGAAGTATATCGGGAAATTGTGTATTCTCAAATGAGTGAAGAGGAGGCACGATAATGGAAAAGAAAAATTCAAATGTCAAAGCGGTATTCGCTCGATTGTTTCGATTTATGAAACCCTATCAAAAAGGACTGGCGGCATCGATTGTATTGACAATCTTCGCTTCTTTTTTCAGCAGCTTAGCGCCTTTTGTGATGGGAAAAGTGACGGATGCCATGCTGGATTTGATAGTGGGGGGAGTGCCCGGCGAGCAGGGAATTCGAGTTTTTGTCATATTGCTTTTGACATTGTCCGGCATCTACATTTTGTATGCGCTGTTCAAATTCATCAGCTCGACTCTTTTGGTGAAGGTTGCTCAAAAAACTATTTTTGACTTGCGCGAGCAGGTGGATAAGAAATTGAAAAAATTGCCGCTCAGCTACTTTGATTCAAACACCTATGGCGATATTTTGAGTCGCGTCACCAATGATGTGGACACAATTTCAAACAGTTTGCAGCAAAGCTTTGACCAATTGGTCACCTCGATTACATCGGTGATTTGTATCTTGGTGATGATGATTTGGATCAATCCGATTTTGACCATCATCGGTGTCGTCACCGTTCCGGTAGCGATGTTTGTTTCGATGCGAATCATCCAATCCTCTCAAAAATATTTCAAACAGCAACAGGGTAAGCTCGGCGAGCTCAACGGCTTTGTTGAAGAAGTCTATACGGGGCATGATATCGTGCATGCTTTCGGAATGCAACAGGAGAGTATTCGTACTTTTGATGAAAAAAATGACGGACTCTACGACAGTGCGTGGAAAGCGCAGTTCTTTTCCAGTACGATGATGCCGATTACTCAGGCGATGAGCAATTTGGGATATGTGGCGGTGATTGTGGTCAGCAGTTGGCTGGTGATGGAGGGTAAGATGACCGTCGGGATGATTCCCGCATTTATTCAATATCTCATCCAATTTTCACAACCGATTGTGCAGAGCATGCAGATTGCAAATATCTTGCAATCGACCGCTGCTGCTGCGGAGCGTGTTTTTGAGTTTTTGGATGAAAAGGAAGAATTGTCGGACTTGGATTCCTTTGAAGTGCCGAATTTCACCAAGCCCGATGTGGAGCTGGAACATGTGCGTTTCGGATATTCGCCGGATAATGTTCTGATGAAGGATGTCAATCTCCATGTCCGAGCGGGAGAAAAAGTGGCAATCGTCGGGCCGACCGGCGCGGGCAAGACGACGCTGGTCAATCTGCTTCTTCGTTTTTATGATGTGGATGGCGGTCATATTCGCATCGGCGGAGTGGATATTCGCACGATGAAGCGAGTGGATTTGCGCGCTTTGTTCGGTATGGTTTTGCAGGACACTTGGCTTTTTACCGGCAGCATCATGGACAATCTTCGATACGGTCGATTGGATGCAACGGATGAAGAAGTGTTTGCGGCGGCAAAAGCGGCGCGAGCGGATGCATTTATTCAAGCCTTACCGGGAGGATATGATTTTGTATTGCAGGAGAATGCGACCAATTTGGCACAGGGGGAGAGACAGCTGCTTACGATAGCACGCGCGATTTTGGCGAATAATCCCATTATGATTTTGGACGAGGCGACCAGCTCGGTTGATACTCGAACGGAAGTGTTGATTCAAGATGCTATGGAAAATCTGATGGTCGGAAGGACGAGTTTTGTCATTGCCCATCGATTGTCCACCATCAAAAATGCGAACAAGATTATCTATATGGAGGACGGAGACATCAAAGAGATCGGAAATCATAAGGAGTTGATGCAAAAAAACGGCCTTTATGCAAAATTGTACGAGAGTCAATTCGCCGATGAGAATGAGAGCTAGAGATTCCGTTGAATACTCCGCTCTAAAAAAGGGATGAAAACTTTGAGATGTTTCTCGGTTGGGAAAAATGAAAATGGCAATGTTCTTTTGATTTTGAATTAAAATTTTTATAAAAAGGAGCAACCGATTCTTATTCAAGTTTCGGTTGCTCTATTTTAATGCTCAAAACAGCTTCCGCCGATAAATTCACGAATGATGGAAGTGTTCGGAATGGCTCTTTCATCCCCCGCCTTGTTGAAAAATTCCAGAAGGGTCAGCAGTCTTTTTCCTTCGGCATAATAAGGGCTGTCCGGCGGAATCTCGGATAATACGGGAACGGCATGTTTTTTCAAAAAAGCCAGCTCGTAGATGAGCGATGAGTTGAACATCACATCCGCATTTTCCTGAAATGGAAAAATGTTGATATTTTCGCCTTTGACAACATTATGCCACATTTCCAATGTTTTTTCGGCATTGTAGCCCCTTGTTCGAATGTCGCGTACCATTCGGCGAATCAACCTTAAATCCGTTGTTGCTATCCGATTGTGGTTGTCGATATTGAGCTGTGTCAATGCGGAAATATAAATTTTGAATTTCTCATCGGAAGAGATGGATGCGGTCAATCGGTCATTCAGTCCGTGAATTCCCTCCACGATAATATAGGTGTCTTTATCAATTTGAATCGGCTCTCGAATGTATTCTCTTTTTCCGCTCAGGAAGTTGAAAGTCGGAATAACCACCGCTTCACCATGCAGGATGGCATTTAGATCTTTATTGAATTGCTCTACATCCAATGCGGTAATGGCATCGAAATTCGGCTTGCCGTCTTCGCCTAAAGGCGTTTTGTCACGATCGACAAAGTAGTCATCCATGCCGATGGTGATATAATGTTTGCCCAGCACTCGCAACTGAATGCCCAGTCTTTTGGCAAAGGTGGTCTTTCCGGAAGAGGACGGGCCGGCAATCAGTATGAGCCGAGCGGATTTCTTCTCCTGAATCCTGTCCGCGATATATGCAATCTTTTTTTCATGCAAAGCCTCGCAAATGCGCACCGTATCGCTGATTTGTCGGTTTTGAATATCCATATTCAAATCGCCGGCATTGTTGATTTGCATAAGTCTTGCCCAATCTTCCGATTCACGAAATATATTAAACAATTTTTCCTGATTGATATAATTCATTCGGTTATCCGCTTGCGGATAGACGAGTACCAAGCCGCGAGAAATCGGCATCAGGTCAAAATCTGTAATTTCGCCGGTGCTGTCAAAAACACCGCCCAAAAAGCTGTACTTTCTCTCGTCAATCGAATACAACGGGATTTGCTCGATTTTGCCGGTGGACAAGACGCGCACCTTGTCCGCCATGCATTGTTTCCGGAAAATATCAATCGCTTCTTCCCTCGATACCTTCTCTTTATGTATCGGAAGGTTTTGCGCGATGATTTCCTCCATCGTCAATTTCAATTTTGAAACAAGCGCGTCGTCAAATTGATCAATTCCTTTGATTTCGGTATAGAGTCCTTTGTTGACGGAATACTCGATGTAAACGGATGTTTGCCCGAGTGTTCGGTAGGCGGCTTCAATATAAATCATCGAAAGCGTATTGATATATTTTCTTAAATTGCCGTTTGAAAAGCTCATAAAATCCCCCTTGTCGTTTTCTTTCATTATACAACATATTACAGATGAGAATGCATTTTTTGTGTAAAAGAAATAAATTGCAATAAAAACTCGGATAAATGCTGGCAGGATGACTTCTTTATGATAAAATGAATTTGTTGATGAGAATTGTCTCTCGAGCATGAATTGATATCTGCTCGGAGATGTTGGATGAGTTTAACGAGAAAGGAAAGATATGAAAGTTCTTGTAACCGGTTTTGATCCGTTCGGCGGAGAGAGCGTCAATCCTGCGCTGGAGGCGGTTATGCGACTCCCGGATACGATTGCCGGATCGAATATTATAAAGGAAGAAGTGCCGACCGTTTTTCAAAAAAGCGGCGAGGTGTTGGAGCGTTTGATTGCTCGGCATGAGCCGGATGTCGTGATTTGTGTAGGGCAGGCGGGAGGTCGCTCGTCCGTTTCAGTTGAAAAGGTCGCCATCAATTTTGCGGAAGCGCGAATTGCGGACAATGAAGGAAATCAGCCGCGAGATTTGAAAATTAAAGAAGATGGCGAAACCGCTTATTTTTCAACATTGCCTATCAAAGCGATGGTGATGAATATGCGCAAGCATGAGATTCCGGCGAATATTTCCTATACGGCGGGCACTTTTGTGTGCAATGATATTATGTACACTTTGCTGTATCTGTTGAATCGCAAATATCCGCAAATGCGCGGCGGCTTCATCCATGTGCCTTTTATTCCCGCACAAGTTGTAGGTAAAGCGGAAGGAACACCGAGCATGTCGCTGGAGATGATCCGCGATGCGCTGATTTGTGCAATCGAGGCGACGGTGCAAAATGAGCGGGATATTCAAGATGCGATGGGCACGATTATGTAACGTTTTTGTCTGACGAACGACATGAACATATAATCTGTTTTTTCGCTATAAAATTAGGAATAATTAATTGGGTTGAAAGGGAATTTGCTATTTTTCAGAGATGATAGTTGAGAAAAAATGTTTGTAAATAAGAAACAGCCCTGAAGTTTAAGTTTAACGTGGGGGCTGTTTTAAAGCTAGTTTGTTCTGAATTATGATTTGTAGATAGTGATGGTTTTTGAAGAAGGATCCCATTTTGTATCTGTCTTTATTCCTAAACCTATAAAAGCGTAGTTGATATCTTTTATAGGAAGATATACTGTACCATCAATAGAAATTGATTGAGAGCTCATTAGTACTTTTTGTGTGTTGATTCTCATTAACATACTATTATCTAACTGAATGGTATTGTCGCCTTTTTTAAATATAATGTGTTTTGTCACATATTCTTTGATGCTAGGCTGGTAACCGTCTCCGCCAAAACTATAGTACACTTTTCGTTTTTTTGTTTCCGTTCTAAAATCCACATCGATATTAAATAACTCAGCGATATTACGTGCAGGTAGAAGTGTTCTATTCATATAAATGATGGGGTGGGCATCCATTGTTCTTGTGGTCTTCTCTTTATTATTTGATATAGTGACATTAGGGCTATCTATTTTCATTTCTATAATAACTTCAGGATTAGTAAGTTCACTTTTGTACAGACTCTTAATAGATTCTTTTATATGATTTGTTATGGGTTTTTTACTAAAACTCTCTAATGATAAGCCCTTTGAGTTTTTAATTGCAAATGGAGATGCAAGTGTAGCATCATAAGATAGTTCCAGTTTTTCTTCTGGTAGAATTTCACGCTCTGTTTTCAATGAAATTTTTTTATCGTAAGAATTGGCGGTTATAGATATAATTCGTATTATTTCCGTTGAATCTTCACCAGAGTATAATGTAAAACCAGCTGGGCTAGGAGTTTGGTGGCTTTCGTAATATATCGAGTCAGAAATGTGAAGAGTAATCTCGTTAACTATTCCGTCAACTTTATCAATAACTTCTGCTTGAGTTATTATAGGGTTGCCATTAGATGCATAGGTCAGTTGAGATTTTGATAGAATTAATAAAGTTGCTATAAAAAAATAAGACAACTTAAATAGTTTTTTTCTCATATTAGAACTCCTTAGTAATATTCTGTTATATTGTAGAAAGTGTTTTAGAGGCTCGTATAGAGAATAAGTTTTACGCAGTTACTTCTCGATGATTACGCTTTTCTCGCTACTGCTCCACTTGATATCTACACCAAAAGCTTCTGATAACGATTTTAGCTCAACAAAAATAACTCCGTTCTTTATCTCTGGTTTTATATTGAGTTTTACATCGCGACCATCTACGTTCATTGTTGAAAGATTTACATTGATTTTGACGGATTTTTCCGAGTTGCTAAAAGTTGCTATCTTTGTATGTGGATTCCAAGAAACTTTTAAATCAATTGCATCTCCTAAAACTCTCACAGGTAGCATGACTCTTGAATTTTTAGAATAAGGTGCTACCGATAAATTCTTTTTATGTCCATTGATAATATACTCTTTTTTTCCGAGAGTGAATATAGTTTTGTGATTTGAATTTTTAATGTTTTCATCATTGTTTTGAAGGTCGAATTTTGGTATTGTATTTTCTAATGAAACGGATTTGGTGTTAAAGTTATAATTCAGTTTTTTTAAGCCTTTATACATATCCTCCGAGGAAAGAATAGCATTATAATTGTCAAAGGAACTGTCAACTTCCTGCTTAAAAATTTGTTGTACAAAATTGTTGTTATCTCGACCAACTAAAACATAATTTATCTGTATTGATGGGGTAGTGATTTTTACTGGGGGTTTCTTAAATCCATTAATATAAGAGGTTGATGGGACGTAGTAATAATATATATGCGTTTGATTAGGAGCTAAATTTTTATACCAAAGGTATGTGAATTCGTTAATGTACCATGGCTCTTGCTTTTTGTATTCGGGATCTCCTATATCATCTAGACCATTAGAGACAAATAATTCATAACCTTGTACAGCTCTGTCAATAAGTGAGCTATCAAGAGTGTGATAGAAGTTTAAAGGATCAATGTCGCTTTCTTCTAAGGGGATAGGGTAAATTTCTCTGGATGGATTAAATAACATCATAAAAGTTTGCTTTGTGTTAGAAGTATTTTTTATTTTGACGGCAAGAAGTAAGTCTCCATCTTTAGAAACAACTTCGTTCGAAATGTTGCGAACATGCCCTTTCTTTTGAACAAAATCAATTAATTCGAAATTGATTTCAATTGATTTTTCTATTTTGCTCAATTCAGCAAATGAAAGTATAGGGACTAAGAATAATAAGGAAATGGATATAAAGCATGTGTAAAAAATTTTGGCTTTGTTTTTTAGGGTTGTTTGTTTTTTCATTTTCTCCTCCATTACAAACTTATTTTATTAAAAATAATTATACAAGTTTAGTATAACAATTAGTGGGGGGTGTCAACTAAATTTCTGCTTTTTTATATTTAATTTTTATATATAGAGAGAACGATATCAAATGAATTCTGACTGTATGGTTTTTTCTATAGCGCTATTCTCGAATGACTTTGATATAAACAATTTGTCTATTCGTTTTTTCTGAGAAACAGTTTGTTATTAAAAAACCAATTTTTGATAGATTACTGGTAAGTGTATTTTTTAATTTTGATTCTAGAGCTCTTATAACTTTTTACAAAATGTATCGCTTCCTTATTATAGTCTTATAAAAAAGCAAAGCTCTGAAATTTTTCTCTCGGGTTTTGAAAAAAATTTTGCGACGGAGAAAAATAATAAAAAAAATTATTGAAATGTATTTGTTTTTGTTGTATAATACTTGAGTATGTTTATGTAAAAAATGCGATGATATGGAAGGTTGCTGGATGAAAACCAGGTAATTTCCGTGGAGTATGCAACATCAAGAATGCTGCGACTTTGAGCCTTTGGGCTGTTTTTTATGGGGAAGTATGAAACACCCGGAACAGTTTTCGGCTTAGGTCGTACGAGAATCGTACGATAGGAGGTAAAATCAATGTCAAAAAACCAAAAAATCAAAATCAGACTGAAGTCTTATGACCACAAAATCTTGGACGAAGCTGCTCAGAAGGTGGTGGAAACTGCGAAGGCGTCAGGTGCTTCCGTAGCGGGACCAATTCCTCTACCGACAGAGAAGCAAATCATCACAATTCTAAGAGCGGTTCATAAGTACAAGGATTCCAGAGAGCAATTCGAAATCAGAACTCACAAGAGACTGATTGAAATCTCGAATCCGGGACCGAAAACAGTTGATAGTTTGATTAGAATGGACATTGCTGCCGGCGTGGAGCTGGAAGTAAAGCTTAACGATAAGCATAACTAAAATTAAAAGTTAAGGTATTAAGATATAGTATCTTATCTTAGAATGATTGCAAAGCAATCCGCTGTAAGAAAAGGAGGATTTCTAAAATGAAAGGTATTTTAGGAAAAAAACTGGGAATGACTCAAATTTTTACTGATGCCGGAGTGATTGTTCCGGTAACCGTTGTTGAGGCAGGACCGATGGTTGTAACACAACTGAAATCCGTTGAGAATGACGGGTATGAGGCAGTACAAGTGGGATTCGGCGATGTGAGAGAAAAATTGCTGAACAAACCACAAAAAGGACATTTTGCAAAAGCGGGCGTTGGTCTGAAAAGACATGTTAAAGAATTCAGAACGGAAAATGCTCAGGATTTTGCACTTGCACAGGAAATCAATGTAAGCATCTTTGCAGAAGGTGAGAAGGTTGATGTAACGGGAACTTCAAAAGGTAAAGGGTTCCAGGGACCGATTAAGAGACACAATCAGCACAGAGGACCGATGAGCCATGGTTCAAGATATCACAGAGGACCTGGTTCCATGGGAGCCGCATCCGATCCGTCAAGAGTTTACAAAGGTAAAAAGCTTGCGGGACATATGGGAGCGGAAAGAGTAACTATCCAAAATCTGGAAATTGTAAAGATTGATGTTGAAAACAATCTTCTTCTAATCAAAGGAGCGATTCCAGGACCTAAGAAGGGCTTGGTAGTAGTTAAGAAAGCCATCAAAGGTTAATGCAAGGAAAGGAGGAGTAGAAAATGCCTAAAGTTGATGTATTAGATCTAAACGGTAAGAAAGTTGATGAAATAGAATTGACAAGCGCAGTGTTCGGAGTTGAAATCAACGAGCATGCAGTATATGAAGTGATTAAGAACTACTTGGCAAACCAAAGACAGGGAACTCAGTCCTCAAAGACAAGAGCTGAGGTTCGCGGCGGAGGAAGAAAGCCATGGAGACAAAAAGGAACTGGTAGAGCAAGACAGGGTAGCATTCGTTCACCACAATGGAAAGGTGGCGGAATCGTATTTGCACCGAAGCCGAGAGATTACAGCTACACAGTGCCTAAGAAGGTAAGAAGACTGGCGATGAAATCGGCGCTTACTTCAAAAGTGGAAAATGGTGAAATTATCGTTGTGGATGAATTCGCAATGGATGCACCGAAGACAAAAACTTTTGCGGGTGCGTTGAATGCACTGAATGCCGGCAAAAAAGCATTGGTGGTCACAGCGGAAAATGCTCCATCGGTGGTAAAGTCGGGAAGAAATATTCCGGGAGTAAAAGTTTCCTTTGTCAATACATTGAATGTATATGATATTGTGAATGCGGATACTCTTGTTATTACAAAGAATGCAGTTAAAAAAGTTGAGGAGGTGTACGCATAATGCTAGCGCAAGATATATTGATTAGACCGGTCATTACGGAGCAAAGTATGATCGACGCACAAGACAAGAAGTACACTTTCATTGTACACAAGAGTGCAAACAAGACACAAATCAAAAACGCCGTTGAAGAAATCTTCAAGGTGGAAGTTAAAAATGTTAACACAATGAACTATGCAGGAAAGACAAAAAGAATGGGAAGAAATGTCGGAAAGACATCTTCATACAAAAAAGCAATCGTATCATTGACTCCTGCAAGTAAAGAAATAGAGTTCTTTAGTATTTAATAGGAGGGTAAGCAAATGGCTATAAAAAAATATAGACCGACTTCACCTGGTTTAAGAACCCTAACCGTACTAAAATCAGATGAAATTACAAAGCACGAGCCGGAGAAGTCGCTACTTGCTACACTAAAGAAAAACGCAGGTAGAAACTCAAGAGGAAAAATAACAGTTCGTCATCGCGGCGGCGGAGCAAAAAGAAAATATAGAATTATCGACTTTAAGAGAGATAAAGATCAAATTCCGGCAGTGGTTGCAGGAATCGAGTATGATCCGAACAGAAGTGCAAACATCGCGTTGCTTCACTATGTTGACGGCGAGAAGAGATACATTCTTGCACCGGTCGGCTTAAAAGTGGGCGATAAGATTGTATCCGGAGAAGGTGCCGACATCAAAGTGGGTAACGCGTTGAAACTGAAAGACCTTCCGGTAGGTACATTGATTCACAATATCGAAATGAAAGCCGGAAAAGGTGCGCAGCTTGTAAGATCTGCAGGCGTGTCCGCACAGCTTATGGCAAAAGAAGGAAAGAACGCACTGCTAAGACTTCCGTCAGGCGAAATGAGATATATCAATGCAGAGTGCAAAGCTACGATTGGACAAGTCGGAAATATCGAACATGCGAATGTGGTAATCGGTAAAGCCGGCAGAAAAAGACATATGGGTATTCGACCAACCGTTCGCGGTTCCGTAATGAACCCGAATGACCATCCACATGGTGGTGGTGAAGGTAGAGCGCCAATCGGACGACCTACACCGGTTACACCTTGGGGTAAACCGGCACTTGGTTACAAGACCAGAAAGAAGAAAAAAGCATCAAGCAGCATGATAGTATCAAGAAGAAAGAAATAGAGCCTGAAAGGAGGATTTCATAATGGGAAGATCATCTAAAAAAGGACCTTTCGTACACGAAGGACTTTATAAGAAGATAGTAGCAATGAACGAAAAAAATGATAAGGCTGTCGTAAAAACATGGTCGAGATCATCAACAATATTCCCTGAGTTCGTGGGACATACAATTGCAGTACATGACGGAAGAAAACATGTACCTGTGTATGTAACGGAGGATATGGTAGGACACAAGTTGGGTGAATTTGTTCCAACGAGAACATTCAAAGGCCACAAGGACGACGACAGATCTTCAAAAAGAAAATAAATTCCTGATTTACGGAAGGAGGTTAATAAATGGAAGCTAAAGCAATAGCGAAATATGTGAGAATGTCACCGAGAAAAGCGGGATATATTTGCTCACTGGTTAGAGGAAAAAGCGTAGAAGAAGCAGTAGCAATACTGAAATATATGCCGAACAAAAGTGCAAGTGTAATAGCAAAAGTTATTAACTCGGCAGCAGCAAATGCAGAGAATAATAACAGCATGGATAGAGAAAAGCTATATGTAGCAGAAATATATGCAAACCAAGGACCAACTCTAAAGAGATTTATGCCAAGAGCGCAAGGTAGAGCAACCGGCATTCGTAAGAGAACAAGCCACATTGGTGTAACAGTGAGAGAAAGATAGGAGGAATAGCATGGGTCAAAAGGTAAACCCTCATGGACTTAGAGTCGGAGTCAACAAAAACTGGGATTCCAGATGGTTTCCAAAAAAAGGCGAGATGGCAGCTCTAATCAAGGAAGATGCTGTTATTCGTGAGTTTGTAAAGAAGAAGCTATACCTTGCAGGAGTAGCTAAGATAGAAATCGAGAGAATGAACGACAAAATCAATCTTTTCATCTGGTGCGCAAAGCCGGGAATGGTGATTGGTAAGAGCGGTCAGGGAATCGAAGAAATCAAAAAAGATATTCAAAAGCTTGCAAAAGGAAAATCAATCAATGTAAGCGTACAGGAAGTGCAAAGACCGGAAAAAGATGCACAGCTTGTTGCAGAGAGCATCGCAACGGCGCTTGAAAGACGAATCGCGTTCAGAAGAGCGATGAAGCAGGCAATGCAAAGAGCGATGAAAGCCGGAGCGGTAGGAATCAAAGTTTCCACATCCGGACGACTTGGTGGCGCGGAGATGGCGAGAACCGAGGGATATGCGGAAGGAAATGTGCCTCTTCATACACTTAGAGCGGATATAAGCTACGGATTTGCGGAAGCGGATACGACTTATGGAAAGCTTGGTGTAAAAGTTTGGATATCAAATGGAGAAATTTTGCCGGGCAAGAAAACATCTACAAGAACATTCGATCAGCCTTTGGAGCAACCGAAAGAAGCCGGAAGAGGCAAAAAAAGAAGATTTGATGACAAAGATAAAAAAGGCGGAAGAGCACCTCGTAAGCCTAGAGCGGAAAGAGCTCCGAGACAAGAGCAAGAATAAACCTTATTGGAAGGAGGAACATATCAATGTTAATGCCAAAAAGAGTAAAGCGTCGTAGAGTGCATAGAGGTCACATGGCCGGAAAAGCAACCAAAGGAAATACCATCACTTACGGCGATTATGGCCTAGTAGCGCTAGAGCCGTCATGGATTACAGCAAACCAAATCGAAGCGGCGCGTATCGCAATCAATAGATATATTCGTAGAGGCGGAAAGGTGTGGATAAAAATATTCCCACACAAGCCGATCACACAAAAACCAGCAGAAACTCGTATGGGAGCCGGAAAGGGTTCACCGGAGTACTGGGTAGCGGTAGTAAAACCGGGAAGAGTAATGTTTGAGCTTTCAGGAGTACCTGAGGACAAAGCGAGAGAAGCGATGCGTCTTGCGATGCATAAACTTCCTGTGAAGTGTAAGTTTGTGACAAAAGCAGACTTTGAAGAAAAGGTTGGTGAAGCAAATGAAAGCTAATAAATATAGAGAAATGACAACAGAACAACTTTCTGCTAAATTAACAGAGCTAAAATCAGAACTATTCAACCTAAGATTCCAACTAGCGACAGGACAACTGGATAATCCTTTGCAAGTGAAGTTCGTAAAAAAGGACATAGCTCGTGTAAAAACATTCTTAAACGAGAAACAGCGTAACAGCTAGATTGGAAGGAGGTCAAAATGGAAAGAGCAAATAGAAAGACAAGAATCGGAATGGTAACTTCGGACAAGATGGACAAGACCGTTGTTGTATCAATCGTTGAGTTTGTAAGACATCCACTCTACGGAAAAGCGGTAAAGAGAACCATCAAGTTTAAAGCACATGACGAAAACAACACCTGCAACAAAGGTGATCGCGTTAAAATAATGGAGACTCGCCCTCTTTCAAAAGACAAGAGATGGAGAGTAGTTGAAGTGATAGAAAGAGCTGCTGAATAATTTTAGCAGAAGGGAGGCACAGTAATGGTACAACAAGAATCACGCCTTAGAGTAGCAGACAATTCGGGTGCAAAAGAACTTCTTGTAATAAGAGTACTTGGCGGATCGACTAGAAAGTCAGGAAATATCGGGGACGTAGTAGTTTGTTCTGTTAAAAGCACAACACCCGGGGGAGTTGTAAAAAAAGGTAAAGTAGTAAAGGCTGTATTAGTGAGAACGAAGCAGGGAGTTCGTAGAAAAGACGGCTCTTATGTAAAATTTGATGAGAATGCGGCAGTAATTATAAAGGACGACAAGTCTCCAATGGGAACTCGTATTTTCGGACCAGTTGCGAGAGAACTGAGAGACAAGCAATTTATGAAAATAATTTCACTTGCACCAGAAGTTCTATAATCAAGGAGGTGTCAGAATGCATATTAAAACTGGAGATACCGTAGTAGTAATCAGCGGAAAAGATAAAGGCAAAAAAGGTAAAGTGCTGTTCGCGCTACCGAAGCAAGATCGTGTAGTTGTTGAGGGCGTGAACATGGTAGTAAAACACCAAAAGCCGAACAAAGAGCACCAACAAGGTGGACTTATCAAAAAAGAAGCTCCGATTCATTGCTCCAATGTAATGCTTTTCGATGCAAAAGCGGGCAAAGGAACGAGAGTTTCAACAAAGATTGAAAATGGAAAGAAAGTTAGAATTTCCAAGAAATCAGGCGAAAAATTATAATAAGGGAAAGGAGGCAAAGAGATGGCTTCAAGACTTAGAGAGATATACAAAAGTGAAATAGCAAAAGGAATGATGGAGAAATTCGGTTACAAAAATGTAATGGAAATTCCTAAATTGGAAAAAGTAGTTATCAATATGGGACTTGGCGAAGCAAGAGACAATGCAAAAGTTTTGGATGTAGCGGTAGCGGAGTTGGAAGCAATCACCGGACAAAAAGCGGTTGTAACGAAGGCGAGAAAATCCGTAGCGAACTTCAAATTGAGAGAAGGAATGTCTGTCGGAGCGAAAGTTACACTCAGAGGTGATATGATGCTTCACTTTGTTGATAAGCTAATCAACATTTCGCTGCCACGAGTTCGTGACTTTAGAGGAGTAAACAAAGACAGCTTTGACGGTAGAGGAAACTATGCGCTAGGAATCAAAGAGCAGCTGATATTCCCTGAAATAGAATATGATAAGGTAGATGCGGTAAGAGGGATGGACATCATCTTCGTAACTACTGCAAAAACAGACGAAGAGGCAAGAGAGTTGTTGAAACTTTACGGAATGCCTTTTGCAAAGTAATAGGAGGTAAATAGCGTGGCAAGAAAAGCGATGGTGCTTAAGCAACAAAAAAAGCAAAAATATCCAACTAGAGAATATACGAGATGTAGCCTATGCGGAAGACCTCATGCAGTTCTAAAAAGATTTGGAATATGCCGTATATGCTTTAGAGAATTAGCATACAAGGGACAAATACCGGGAGTTCGAAAAGCGAGCTGGTAATATTAGAACAAAGGAGGTAAGTAATAATGACAATGACAGATCCGATAGCAGATATGCTGACACGCGTGAGAAATGCAAATACTGCAAAGCACGAAAATGTGGATGTACCTGCTTCAAATATAAAAAAAGAAATAGCAAGAATACTTCTTGAAGAAGGATTTATCAAAGGTTACGATGTAATCGAAGATGGAAAGCAAGGACTGATCAGACTACAATTGAAATACGGAAAAACCGGCGAGAGAGTCATTACGGGACTAAAGAGAATTTCCAAGCCGGGAATGAGAGTTTATGCAGATAGAGATTCCGTACCGAAGGTACTGAACGGAATCGGAATATCAATTATTTCCACTTCAAAAGGAATACTAACAGACAAACAAGCGAGAGAGCTTGGAATCGGCGGAGAGGTAATCTGCTACGTTTGGTAATAAGCAAAGAAGGAGGTGCGCCTAAATGTCAAGAATAGGACTAAAACCAATCACAGTGCCGGCAGGCGTTGAAATAAAACTGGACGAAAATAACTATGCAGTAGTAAAAGGACCAAAGGGACAGCTTCAAGAGCAGCTTAGCCCGGAGATGAAAATCAACATTTCCGACGGAGTTATCAATGTAGAGAGACCATCCGAGCTGAAGAAGCACAAATCACTTCACGGCCTTACAAGAACACTGCTTAACAATATGATTGTCGGAGTAACGGAAGGATATGAGAAGAAACTGCAAGTGGTAGGAGTCGGATACAGAGCAGCAAAACAAGGTAAAGTGCTGAATCTGAGTCTGGGATTCTCACATCCGGTAGAGATGGAAGATCCGGAAGGAATCACAACGGAAGTTCCTTCACAAACGGAAATCATCGTAAAAGGAATCAACAAGCAACTTGTAGGAAACTACGCAGCGAAGATTCGCGCTTGGAGAGAGCCGGAGCCGTATAAAGGCAAAGGAATTCGTTACGAAGGCGAGCGAGTAAGACGCAAAGAAGGAAAAACAGGTAAGAAATAATCGAAAGGAGTGATTAGATAGTGTTCAAAAAAATAGATAAAAACGCAAACCGAATCGCAAGACACAAGAGAGTGCGTAAGAACGTAGTTGGAACTCCTGAAAGACCGAGATTGAATGTGTTCAGAAGCACAAACCATATCTACGCACAGCTAATTGACGATGTAAATAGAGTAACACTGGCTTCTGCTTCTACATTAGACAAAGAAATCAAGTCAGCGGTAAAGAATACGGGAAACAAGGAAGCTGCTAAAAAAGTTGGAGAACTTGTAGCCAAGAGAGCAATCGAAGGCGGATACAAAGTGGTTGTATTTGACCGCGGCGGATATATTTACCACGGAAGAATACAGGAACTGGCAAACGGAGCAAGAGAAGCGGGACTTGAATTCTAGGAGAAGGAGGAAAACAGATGTATAAAAAGCCAATCGATGCAGGTAAGCTTGATATAGAGACCAGAGTTATCGAAATCAGAAGGGTAACGAAGGTTGTAAAAGGCGGAAGAAACTTTAGATTTGCTGCACTTGTTGTATGCGGTGACCACAACGGACATGTCGGAATCGGAACCGGAAAAGCGATGGAAGTACCTGAGGCGATTCGTAAAGCCGAAGAAGATGCAAAAAAATCACTGATTCAAGTGCCGATGGTAGGAACGACCGTTCCTCATCAAATCAAAGGAAGATTTGGAGCGGGAAATGTTTTGATCATGCCGGCTAAAGAAGGTACGGGAGTTATCGCGGGAGGACCTGTGCGTTCCGTATTGGAGCTTGCGGGATTAAAAGATGTTCGTTCAAAATCTCTTGGAACAAACAATGCACGAAATATGGTAAATGCTACAATGGTCGGTCTAAAATCACTTAGATTGATTGAAGATGTGGCAGCCCTAAGAGGGAAAAAAGTAGAAGAACTTTTAGGATAGGAGGAAATTGCAAGTGCTGAAGATAAAACTATCTAAGAGTCCGATAGGCACAAAGCCTAACCAAAGAAAGACATTAGCTGCTCTGGGACTGAAAAAGAGAGAGCAAGTAGTAGAGAAACAAGATACTCCTCAAATCAGAGGAATGATAAATGTAGTAAAACATTTAGTAACAGTAGAAGAAGCTTAGAAGGAGGTGTACACATTGAAACTACACAGCTTAAAACCTGCAGCCGGTGGTGGTACCAAGCCGAAGAAAAGACTTGGTCGTGGTACAGCGACAGGACAAGGTAAAACGGCGGGACGAGGACAAAAAGGACAATGGT
>JAUNKE010000015.1 GCA_030532905.1 Peptostreptococcaceae bacterium | reverse complement strand
GCCTGTAGTGGACTTTCACCACCAAGTTATTGCCCATGCCGAGCACACTACGAAAGCTCCGAAGCGCAAACTATTGCTCCTCCGGATTCTCCCACATAAAGTTTTCCGTTTGCTAAATGCTTCTTAATCAATTGATCCGTTCCGGTTTTTCTCAACCAGTCTATTAGAAAAAATGTATTTCCACCGGTAAAATAAAGAATATCCGCCTTCTCAAAAACTTTTTCGATCTCTTTCACTGATGTCGTAGAAATCTCAACTTCTATGATATTTGCATTCATTTCTTCCCATAATTTATGTGCAGTACCAACATATTCTTTATATTCCTCAATGATGGATGCCGTCGGAACAAAAACCACATTTTTTCCAGCTACTTCATCTTTCAACAAAGTTCCTACTTCCGCAAAATGAGAACACAAAAATAATTTCATATTTCCTCCTAATTCTATACTCTAATATTTTGTTTTTTGTTTGAAAATACTATCTAACCTTACACGCTTCATTCCCAATTTTTTTGAACTCTTCACCATATTTAATTTTAGTTCTAAATCGGCTTTTTTAAGAAACCAAGACTAAAACTTTGGTGGAGTGGTTGGTGTATGTCTCTTATGCTCAGTTCTTTTGTGGAGCGATTCGATAATTTCTCTATCTTTTTGCGGAATCTCATTTCCTTTGATATATTCGTCGATGTATCGGTAGGATGTGCCGAGCTCCGCTTCGTCGGTCTGTCCTTCCCAGAGTCCCGCCGACGGTGATTTGTTGATGATGTTCTGCGGTACGCCCAAAACCTTCGCCCATTCATAGACTTCCGATTTGAGCAGATGCGCGATTGGCAGAATATCCACTCCCCCATCGCCGTATTTGGTAAAATATCCGGTTAAAATTTCCGCCGCATTATCCGTTCCCACCACCATATAATTCAAATTGTTGGCAATCGTATAAAGCGTGGTCATACGAAGTCTTGCGCGCATATTGGCATCGCTCATTCGATTATATTCTTCCCGATAGGAATCGCCCATCGCCAGCTTGACTTTTTGAAGAAGCGACTGATTTTCTTCCGTCAAATCGATACACAATCTTCGGATATTGCAGCTTTTTATCAATTCCTCCGCATCTTCCAAATCCTGCTCACTGTTTTTGATTGGCAAGATGACACCAATGGAATTTTCAGGATATGCTCTTTTAATCAGATGCGCCACCACCGCCGAATCGATGCCGCCCGAAACGCCGACCAACATACCGCTTATTTTTGCACTTTCGCCGATTTCTTTGAGCCAATCGACTGTTTTTTGTATTCTTTCCTCGATATTCATAATTACCTCTCCGTCACTTCTTTGCTTGCGATTACTTTTCCGTCTTCCTGTGCAATATATTTTTGCTCGCCTTCCTCGATAATAATCTGAGACGATGTCAAATTGATTAAATCCGTCAGAATATCTGCTTCCGATTCTTTCAACAGAATATGAATTTTAATATTTTCTTCATAGATGGTATCGAGCACCAAAATTTCCTTTTTCTTGAGATGATATTGAATGCTGCTGAGCAAATCGTAGCTCAAGGTCAGGATGTGCTCCCGCATTTTGTGAAACTCGATGACTTTGGCGTTATCCAAACCTTTGTTGGTTGATTCGGTGTATGCTCTGACCAAACCGCCCGTTCCAAGCTTAGTTCCGCCGAAATATCTCGTGATGACGACGCATACATCGATGATGCCTCGATTCACAATGGTTTGCAGCGCCGGCATTCCGGCAGTTCCGCTCGGCTCTCCGTCATCGGAACTTCTTTTGTAAAAAGAGTTTTCGCGCAGATAAAAAGCCGACACATTATGCGTGGCGTCATAATGCTTTTTTTTGATGCTGTTTATAAAATCCGTCGCCTCCTGCTCGGTTTCAACCGGCTTGACATAGGAAATAAATTTCGATTTTTCGATTTCAATCATCGTTTCGGATGAATGAAGCACCGAATAAAAACTATTCAACACATTCACCTATCAATTCTTTCAATATATTTTTGTTTCGCTCGTTGGTTTCATTTTCATAAATGCCGATAAAAAATTCTTTCTTTTGACTGAAAAAAAATCTGCCGAGCGACTTGATTGCATACATTCGAACTTGAATCATCGTATCTTTGCAGCCCATTTTAAGATATGGAATGAAACGCTCGTTTTGCAATTTGCCCATTGCGGAATATACGATGCGCTTGATATTTCCGTTTTTGCTCGCGGTGAACCGGCACAGAATCTCGGTGAATTCGTCAAAATGCATTTCGCCAATCAGCCAAATCACAAGGACGACATCTTCCGGATTCTGTTTTTTGATTTTGAAAAAATCATGGACTTCATTGTGGAGCAAATTTTTGTCCGATTCGGATAAGCTGCGAAGATAGTCCAATCGATTCGCTTTATCCAAAATCAAAATATTGCTTAAAAAAGTGCTCTGATGTTCCTTCGTCAGACGATTCATTTTGAAATCGATGACTTTTTGCTCCACGGTTTGAATCGGCAAGTTCAACTGCTCGGCAATCTCCGCCAAGGTTTTGTTTTGTAAATATAATTCTTCTATCTTATTCATGATTTTCTTTGGACAAGATATACATTCGGTACTTGGATTCATCTTCCGCCGATGCATTCAATGTCAATTTTATTCCGTCGTTTTCATATATCGTTTCAATATTGTTGTATTTTCTGTGCAAATCGCTGACCAAGTTGGATTTGTCGTATGGAAAGAAGAGCTCGATTTTTTTGTAGCTCGCCAATAGATATTCGCTTATTTTTTCTAAAAGCAGATAAATATCCTGTTCATTTTTCGCAGAGATATTCAAATGCTGATTTTTGCTTTCCGTATTAAAAAAGGAATCATCGACCTTGTCAATTTTGTTGTTCAACAGGAGAATCGGTTTGTCATAGATATTGAGCTCATTTAGAACCTTCTCGGTCGTTTCCTTATGCATAAAATAATTTTTGTCCGACGAATCCGCAACATGAATCAGCAAATCCGCAAAGCCGATTTCTTCCAAGGTCGATTTGAACGCTTTGACCAAAGCATGCGGCAGACGGGAAACAAAACCGATGGTGTCGGTGAGCAAAAACTCATTGCCGTTTGGAAGAGTCGCCTTGCGAAGATGAGTGTCCAAAGTCGCAAACAACATATCTTTCACGAAGACTTCTTTGTCTTCCGAATAAGTATTGGAAACTCGCACCAATGCATTGACTATCGTTGATTTACCGACATTGGTATAACCTACGAGTGCGACAATAGGCAGTCCGGACTTGATGCGTTTCGCTCGCTGCACTGCTCGATTTTTGGTAACTTCTTTTAATTCTCTTTCGATTTCATAAATTCGGGATTGGATATGGCGTTTGTCGGTCTCCAGTTTTTTCTCGCCGGGACCTCTCGTTCCGATTCCTCCACCCAAGCGGGAGAGCTTTTCGCCCAATCCGGTCAATCTCGGAAGGCGATATTTGAGTTGGGCAAGCTCGACTTGGAGTTTCCCTTCCTTTGTAATCGCCCTTTTGGCAAAAATTTCAAGTATCAACATCGTTCTATCGATGACATCGATGCCGATTTCTTTTTCCAGATTGCGTATCTGCGAGCCGGAAAGCTCATGATTAAAAATAATCAGATTCGCATCCATGCGCTCGGCATATTCTTTGATTTCTTCCACCTTGCCTTTGCCGACAAAGTAGGTAACATCCACCGCGTCCTTGTTCTGAACGATATTGCCGAGCACTTCGATGTCGGATGCTTTTGCCAACTCGACGAGTTCGGAAACCGCCGAGTCGACATCATCAATATATTCGCGATTGTTCATTTCCTTGATTGCCAAGGTGACGAGAATCGCATTGTATTTAATTTGTATTGTGTTATCCATCATTATTCAAGATAGTCCTTCAGTTTTTTCGAGCGACTCGGGTGACGCAATTTACGAAGCGCCTTCGCTTCGATTTGACGAATCCGCTCTCTCGTTACATCGAATTCCTTTCCCACTTCTTCCAATGTGCGCGCGCGACCGTCGTCCAATCCGAATCGCAGACGAAGCACTTTTTGCTCACGCTCATTGAGTGTGCCGAGCACTTCTTTTAACTGCTCCTGCAACAACGCATAGGCAGCCGCTTCCGCCGGAGCCGGTGCATCGTCATCGGGAATGAAGTCGCCCAAGTGACTGTCCTCTTCTTCCCCAATCGGCGTTTCCAAAGAAACGGGCTCTTGGGAAATTTTTTGAATCTCACGCACTTTTTCAACCGGCATATCCAATGCTTTGGCAAGCTCTTCGGGCTTCGGGTCACGACCGAGTTCCTGCAACAACTGTCGCGAAACGCGAATCAATTTGTTGATGGTTTCCACCATGTGAACCGGAATTCGAATCGTACGCGCTTGGTCAGCAATCGCTCGCGTGATGGCTTGGCGAATCCACCAAGTCGCATAGGTCGAGAATTTGAATCCTTTTTTGTAGTCGAATTTCTCAACCGCTTTGATAAGACCGAGATTTCCTTCCTGAATCAAGTCCAGGAACAACATTCCGCGTCCGACATAGCGTTTGGCAATCGAAACAACCAATCGCAAGTTCGCTTCCACAAGCAACTGCTTCACGCTGTCGTCGCCTTCGTCCATTCGGCGAGCCAATTCGCTCTCCTCTTCCGGTGTAAGCAATGGAATCTTTCCGATTTCTTTCAGATACATCCGCACCGGGTCATCGATGGTGATTCCTTTCGGAGCCGAAATATCCGTCGGGTCGATGTTCAAGTCATCGTTGATATCGGGTGCTTTTTCGAAGTCAACATCCTCAAAGATGTCAATGTTTTCATCCTTCTGCTCATCGTCAACCAACTCGATGCCGAGCTGATTCAAGGTTTCGTATGTGTTCTCAATCACATCTTTGTCCATGTCGAAGGAAGACAGTGCCTCGGATATTTCCGCATAGGTCAGCGAGCCGACTTCTTTTCCTCTGTCCAAGAGAGATTTGAGCACATTTACTTCTTGAGCTTTCTTATCATTTGGTTCCATTCGAACATCTCCTTTTCTCATTTCTCATTTTTCTTATTCTTCAATTTGATGATATAATTCCCAATCAAAAGAGCCAACGAAATGTCTTCATTTTTTTGGGAAAATAAAATTTGCTCCTGCACCTTTTCCAAATGCTCGATGCGTAAATCCAATTTTGTGTTTCGAACGCTCCTAATGAGCATGGCATACTCTTTGGAAGTGAGGATTTGCGAATAGTCCGGTTGAATATCAACATCCAGCTTGTGCTGAATTTGATGATACATTTTTCGATTTTTACTGTGAACAAAATCTTCTATTTTTATATCGTCAAAGGAAACTTTTCCTATAAGCAGACCATTCAAAATGGTCATTTCCTTCTTGTCAATTTCTTCTTCTATTTCAAATTCCAGTTTGGTTACAAATTTTTCTTCTTTATTCTTTTGAAATTGCTTCGTGCTGAAAAATTGTCCAAATATATCCACGCCAATCGATTTGACGGAATAAGAAGTTCGATCGGATAAGTAATAGATACAATCTTCCACATAGATTTGTCTGGCGAACGGTTTTTGTAGATATTCCTTGATGAATTGAACCGCTTCTTTCACAAAACCGTCTTTGCCGAAGGAGCCGGAAATGTCGTATTTTTTCTCGATTTGAACAATATTGAAGCGCAAATAGTCCAGCGACTCGTCGATGCGCATTTGAAACATCGCCGATGTATTTTTTTTGAAAAACTCATCGGGGTCTTTCGCATCCTGCAAGGTTATCACGCGAGCATCCACCCCCGCCTCGCCCAAAATATCGAGCGCCTTGAGCGTAGCCTGAACGCCGGCATTGTCGCTGTCATACAAAATGAATACATTGTTTGCGAGTTTGGAAATAATCTGCGCCTGCTCCATCGTCAGCGCCGTTCCCAAACTGGCAACTGTGTTTTTATACCCATTCTGATGCATGCTTATAACATCCATATACCCTTCCACCAAAAAAATAGTCTTATTTTGAATATTTTTTCTTGCGATTTGAAGTGCATAGAGATTATCTTTTTTCGAATAGATTTTGGTTTCGGGGGAATTCAGGTACTTCGGTCCGTATTCGCCGAGCTGTCTTCCGCCGAAAGCGATGATTTCTCCCCGCGTATTGAATATCGGAAAGATGATTCTTTCTCTGAATATCAGATGGAGCTTTCCCTCGCGCTTGCTCGCAATCCCGCTTTGAATCAACTCATCTTCCGAAAAATTCTTTCCAAGCTCCGCAAGCAGCATCGAGGAATTGTCCGCATAGCCGAGTCCGAACGATTTTATCATCTCGGCACTCACTCCGCGATTGCGAAGATAAGAAAGCGCCGATTGGTTTTTGAGCAGCGTTTTATAATAATGACGGCCTGCCGTCAGATTGATTTCTTTGATGGTTTTTAATATCGAATTTTCCTGTGGATTGAAATTTTTTCCTTTGGGCACTTCGATTCCCAATCGGTCCGCCAAAATATGAACCGCCTCGTAAAATTCGACATTCTCAATATCCTGAATAAATGTATAGACATCGCCGCCCTTTCCGCAACCGAAACATTTGTAGGATTGCCTTTGTTCATTGACCATAAATGACGGCGTTTTCTCTTTATGAAATGGGCAACAAGCTTTGTAATTGTTACCGGAGCGTTTTAGTTCTACATATTGGCCGATGATGGTGACAATGTCCGCTTTTTCTTTTAATGAAGAAATAAACTCGTTATCCATTACTTTTCCTCCTCAGTTATACATTTCGCCGAGAAAAACAAAATTCCTCTCAAAATAAAAAATACTTAGCAATTTTTTTCATTGCTAAGTATTGACGCTTACTCTAAAGCCAGCAACTCACATTTGACAACGCCGTACAACGCGCTGATCCGCTCAATCAATTCGTGAATTCCGATGTTCAAATGTGCAATCTCAATCGTAATCGATACATTCGCTATCTTGTTGATAGGAATATCCTGATTGATGGTCAGGACATTCGCATCGCTTTGCGACAAGAGATTCAAAATCGAAGACAAGATGCCGCGCTCGTCTTTGAGCAAAAAGGAAAGCGTCGCCTTATTGCCGACCATGCCTTCGGACAAAGAAAAAATATAATCTTTGTACTTATAAAAAGTGCTGCGCGAAATTCCGATTTCACGAACGGCATCGGAAATTCCTTTGTTCGGTTGCATACGCAAAAGTTCTTTTACTTCGACCACCTTCATAAATGCATCGGGTAAGATGGTACTGTCGATTACAAGAAATGTTTTCAAAATCCTCCCCCGTTTCACCTACGACTCATTGTCGTGTTGAAATACCTGTTCATCATTTATCATCATCAATTTCTGTTTGCGGCTGAGCTTTTTGATAGCCGCTTCTCTTTTGAGTGCTTCGGATTTGCTGTCGAAACACTCGATATGCACATAGGCAACCGGCAGTCGCGCTCTCGTGCATTTGGATGCTTTTCCTTCATTGTGCATCTTCAATCGCTTTTCCAGATTGTTGGTGTAACCCGCATAAAGCGAATCGTCGGCACAACTTAAAATATACACAAAATGTTTTTCCATAGTCTTACAAAGCTTGTTGCTCTTTTTCGGCAGCTTCCCTACGCCGAATATCGCAATCCGTTTTCAAAATCAGCGATATAAAATTTCTCAAGCGGAAATTTTATTCGAATAAAATGATTCAAAAACAAATCAACTTTTATTTTTATACGACTATATAATAGGAAGCTACACAATTTATCATTTTTTATGTTACTTCAAGAATTCTTGCTGAATGCTTCAAGTTCAATCAACAGATTGATTTTTTGCTATCCGTTTTGATATCAGCTCTTTCCTTTTTCAAATTTATTCACGACGGTTTTCATTTTTCCAACTCGCAGCCAATCTGCATCGATTCTCCATTGAAATTCATAGTTCCGCTCGCCGACAATTTCCATCGCTTCGTCATTAAAATTTATTTTCAGCTCGATTTATCAGGTAAAAATTCGAACCTTGTTGATACGATTTTTTTCGACATTCTCGACAACGAATTGATAGGAGCTGTAATGAATAATCTCGCCCGACTTCGGCAATCGACCGAGCAAACCGATAATGAAACCGCCGAAGGATTCAAATTCTTCGGATTCAAAATTTGTGTTGATCAGCTCATTGAGCTCATCCAATCGGATATTTCCGTTGACGATATACTCATCCTCTTTGACCACTTCGACATCCGAATCGGCAATTTCGTCAAATTCGTCATTGATTTCGCCGAAAATACTTTCCACGATATCCTCCATCGTCACCAGACCGGCAACCCCGCCATACTCATCCAATACGATGGCAAGATGGTTTCGATTGCCTTGCATCTGCTTGAAGAAGTCGTTGATTTTTATAAATTCAAAAGTGTTGAACGGCTCGCGCATATAATCTTTGACCGAAAACTCTTCCGGTGAAATGCCGTCCGTCACATCTTTAAAGAACAGGTCTTTGGAATATAAAATTCCGACGATGTTATCAATCGTGTCATCATAGACCGGCAGACGCGAGAATTTTTTCGAGTTGAACATCTCGATGACTTCAGCATAAGTAGCGTCGATGGGCACCGAAAGCATATCCATTCGCTGCACCATAACATCTTTGATTCGCAAATCGCTGAATTCAAAAATATTATAAATCATCTCCTTTTCATCATGCTCCAAAATTCCTTCCTGACTGGAAACATCCACCAATGTTCTCAGCTCTTCCGTCGTGATAAAAGGTTTTTTGACATTGACTTCGCCACCGAAAAGGCGGATGATGAAAGCCGTTATCTTCGTCAAAAGGAATATGAGCGGCGAAAATAATTTTGACAAAAACAAAATCGGTCTCGCAACGAAGAGTGAAATCTTTTCGGTATATTCCACCGCCAAACTCTTTGGCGTAATCTCACCGAAAACCAAAATCAACACCGTCATTATCGCCGTAACAAAGGCAACCCCGCCTCGCCCGTTTGGAAAAAGCAAAATAACCAATGCCGTCGCAACCGAAGTCGCAGCGATATTCACTGCATTGTTGCCGAGCAGAATGGAGCCCAGCATCTTGTCCGGTCTATCCAACAATTCTTCAATTTTATTCGCATTTTTTACATTCGACTCGACCATGTGCTTGAGCCGAATTTTACTTAAAGACATCAGTGCCGTCTCCGATGCGGAAAAAAATCCCGATAGCAAAATCAGCACCACCAACACAATTATTTCAATCGCAATATAAGTTCCCATTTTCTCCTCATACTTTCATATTTGGCTCTATTATACCATTATTTTATTTTTATAGAAAGAATTTAGGGATAATAAATTGAAAAAATCCTGCCGAATTGATATAATGATGAAGAAATGAATTGACATGAGAAGAATGGAAAAATTTTATGATTAAAGTATATAAGACAATCAATGATGTAACCAAAGAAATCGTCGATTTGGAAAGCGGCGTTTGGATAAATTTGACCAATCCGACGCAAAATGAGCTCGCCACCGTCCGATTGCGATACAATGTGGATGAAAGTCAGCTCAAAGCGGCGCTGGACGAAGAAGAAAGTCCTCGTATCGATGTCGAAGATGAGAGCACCTTGTTTATCATCGACGTGCCCTATCCTTATGAAGACGGCGTGAACAAAGGCGGCCGAATCTACGGAACGATACCGCTCGGCATCATCATTGCCGAAGATGCCATCATCACCGTTTCGACGAGTGAAATCAAACCGCTGACCGACTTTACAAAAATGCGGGTCAAAGGCTTCCACACCGAGAAAAAAACGAGAATGATTTTGCAAATCATGTATAAAAATGCGACCTACTATCTGTTCTATCTGAAACAGATTGACAGAATCAGCGAAGGCATTCAAAAAGAACTGCACAAATCGATGAAAAATGAAGAATTGCTCGAGCTGTTGTCGCTTGAAAAATCGCTGGTTTACTTCACGACATCGCTGAAGTCGAACGAAATCGTATTTGAAAAAATGATGCGTCTCGACAGTATCAAACAATATGCCGATGATAAAGATTTGCTGGAAGATGTCATCATCGAGAATAAGCAGGCGATTGAAATGTCCGAGACCTACAGCAACATTCTCAACGGGATTATGGGCGTTGTCGGCTCCATCATCTCGAACAATTTGAACATCGTGATGAAATTTTTGGCATCCATCACGATTATTTTGGCGATTCCGAACATCGTTGCCGGAATTATGGGAATGAATGTGCGAGTGCCTTTTGCGAATGAGCCTTACGGATTCTTAGTGATGATGGGCGTCATCGTCGTGCTCACCCTATCCGTCGGCTACTATATGTTTAAGAAAAGACTGCTTTAATGCTAAAATAAGGTCTAGAGAAAAATCATACTTTTTCCGTTCCTATGGAACGGCGGAACGAAGAGGTCTTCGTTCCCTACAAGGTGGTAAACAAAAAACAGTTATTCAAAATGCAAATTATTGTCAACTTTTTTCATTGGGTTTATTATAAACTCAAAGTGAAATCCTTATAAATCGAAAAAACTGTTGCGCATCATCTAAAATATTTTTACCAAACAAAACCCTCTCACACGAAAGGGGTTTATTGTTTCATTCAAACAAAAATCTATCCAAACAAAAAGGCGTAACAGAACAACTTATTCTGCAACGCCCTCTTTGAGCCGATATTATTCGGCGATTATTTTTTTCAATTCTTCAAAACCGATATTCACAACGGGATATTGTTCGTCTATTCGATAGTATCCGATTTCTACATTTTCATTCGAAAAATCAAAAGACAGCTCAACCGTATTGAGCACAAATTCCTTATTACCTTTTGTCTTTATATTTTCCAAAAGCTTCTGCTTTATTTTGTCGGAATTCGAAATATCATTTCGAAAAGCTTGGATGGTTTTGTTCATTGTTCTTTATAAAACCTTCGATTTCAAATTTTATTTCAAACCGGTAATCAGCGCTTTGAGAATTTGAATGGAATTATCCACCGCCAATGGCACGAATTCTTCAAATTCCACCGTCGCTCCGGTGCTCGCATTGTCGGAGATGGAGCGAATGACGACAAAAGGCTTGTTGTTGAGATATGCGGTATGCGCAATGCTTGCGCCTTCCATTTCCGTCGCCTTGGCATCGAAAGTATCGACCAGAAATTTCACTTTTTCCGGTGAATTGATAAATTGGTCGCCCGTCACGATGACGCCTTCCAAAATCGAAATCCCCTCTTTCAGTTTCGCCTGCTTGGCAAGATTTACCAAATTCATATCGCTTTTGAAGTCGAACACATCCATATTGGCAATTTGCCCCAATCGGTCGCCAAACATCGTTGTATCGAAATCATGCTGAATGAGCGAAGTTCCGATGACGACATCGCCGGGCTTGGTATCTTCGCTGACTCCGCCGGCAACGCCGACATTGATGACAACATCGACTTCAAAATTATCAATCAAAATCTGTGTGCAAATCGCCGCATTGACTTTGCCGACGCCCGACACAACCACCACTACTTCTTTGTCGTACAAAAGTCCTTTGACAAAGTGCATTTTCGCCTTATACAATTCCTCGTGGATAACCATCTGTAATTTCAGCGCTTCCACTTCTTTTTGCATGGCGCCGATAATTCCAATTAACATAATGCCTCCTTTTCCGATTTTTTACGAATAATAGCGTCCGGCATAAAGGTCTCGCCCAAATTCATCCAAATCAATTCCTTCGGTCTCGGAGCGACCTCCACCGGTTCCATCTGTTCATTATACATTTCCGAAACTCTCGTATATACCGTCTTTTTCAGATTCGGTGCGATAACTTCCACCTCATCGTTTAAGAATATCCGGTTTCGAATTTCAACCTGAACCAAATTATCTTTTTGTCCAACGACAACGCCGATAAAATCATAATTGCGAATATAGGAGCCGGAGCCGTAATTTTGAGAATCGCTGTCCGGCTTGTCTTTGTAGAAGCCCGATGTAAAATCCCGATAGCTTGCTTTTTTCAGTTCTTCCAAAAGTTCCGGGTCAAAAACATAGTTCTCGGGGTCTTCGTAATAACTGTCCAAAGCCAGACGATATGCTCGCACGACGGTCGCCACATAGTATGCCGTCTTGACGCGCCCTTCGATTTTCAGACTGTCGATGCCCGATTCGATAATTTCCTTGATTGAATCGATCATACACAAATCTTTTGAGTTGAAGATATAGGTGCCGCTCTCATCCTCTTCAACCGGGAAGTATTCGCCGGGTCTTTTTTCTTCGACCAGAGAATATTTCCATCGGCACGGATGTGCGCAGGAGCCACGATTCGCATCGCGTCCCGTCATATAATTGCTGAGCAGGCATCGTCCGGAGTATGAAATACACATCGCTCCATGCACAAAGGATTCGATTTGCATATCTTCCGGAATCGCCTCCCGAAACTTTTTGATTTCATCAAAAGAAAGCTCGCGCGCCGTAACGATTCGTTGGACTCCCTGGTCATACCAGAATTTAGCGCTGTAAAAATTCGTGTTGTTAGCCTGAGTGCTCAAATGGATTTCCATATTCGGAATATGCTCCTTCACCATCATCAGCACGCCGGGGTCCGCCACGATGACCGCGTCCACTCCGATTTCATCCAAAAATTTAAGATAGGTTTCCAAACCTTCAAAATCATCATTATGCGGAATGATATTGAGCGTCACATAGATTTTTTTCCCTCGTGAATGGCAAAACTCCACGCCCTCTTTCATCTCATCGGGTGTAAAATTCTTTGCCGCCGTTCTCATTCCGAAACTTTCTCCGCCAACATAGACTGCATCCGCACCGTACACGATTGCCGCTTTTAATTTCTCCAAATCTCCCGCCGGTGCGAGCAATTCAACCTTATTCATTCATATTCCTTTCGTTCTTATAGGTGACGGCAATTCCGTCGCCTATGGGTACTAATGTTGTAAAAAATTCTTCATTCTTCGTTTTCAAAAAGCTGAGATATTCATTCATTCTTCGATAGATGGTTCGATATCGCTTATCGACCTGCGACGCATCGTCCGCGAGCACCATCTCTTTGTAAAAAACATTGTCGGACAACAAAATGCCGCCTTCGCTGACGGAATCATAGACCATGTCAAAAAACAGGCGATACTGTCCTTTTGCCGCATCGATGAATACGAAATCGAATCGATTGTTTCGAATAAGCTCATCCGCAGCCGTCGCATCGACGGCATGCACTTCGATTTTATCCTGCAAACCCATTCGCTCGATATAGGCATTGGCTTCCTCCACTCTCTGCAAATCCCGCTCGAGCGTGATAATTTTTGCATCCTCGGGCAGATTGACCGCCATAGCGATTGCGGAATAGGCAATCGCCGTTCCGAATTCAAGGACGGATTTCGGTTTTTTGATTTTCAGAATCCCGATTAAAAAATCCAAACTGTCTCGCGAAATAATAGGAATATGCTTTTCCTTCGCATATTCCTCCATTTCGTTTTGCAATTCAAAGAATAAAAATGTCTTGCTTTCAATATATTCTTTTTTGTTCATTTTAGGTTCCCAAATATTTTTTCTTGTTTGCCAAATGTTCTTCATAAGTTACCGCAAAAGCCTGCGAGCCCGTTCCGTCGTTTTTGGACAGGAAGTACATATAATCCGTCTTCGGATGGTCGAGTGCCGCCTTGATTGCCGTCAAACTCGGCGATGCGATTGCGGTAATCGGCAAGCCGTTATATTTGTAAGTGTTGTATGGCGAATCAATTGCAATTTCTTCATTCGACAATATCCATTTACGCTCTTTCAAAATATATTGCACCGTTGCACAGGATTGCAATTTCATATTGATTTTGAGTCGATTCGCAAATACGGATGCGACCAAAGGCATTTCGTCCTCAACCGCCGCCTCACGCTCCACGATGGATGCGAGAATAATAATGTCGTTAAGACTTCGACCGTTGAGATTCGGCTCAATCTCTTTATGATACACTTTGCTGAAACTGTCGAGCATCGTATTGATGATGAATTCTTCGCCGTCGCTCTCCTTAAAATGATAGGTCAGCGGATAAAGATAGCCTTCCAACGAAGTGATTTTCGGGTCGTTTAAGAATTCATATTTGGATGCGAAATGCGCCGGATTGTTCACCAGCTCCATAAATTTTTCGGAGCTTCCCAATCCTTCCGCTTGAATTTTATCCGCAATCTGAACGGACTCCAAACCTTCCTGCACGACCAGTTTTTTACCCTTATAAACCTTGCCTTCATAAAAATTGCTCGCCATCTCGGCGGGAGTCATGCTCTTTGAAATCATATAAGTTCCCGCTTTGATATTGGTCAAATTATTTTCCTGCGCATATTTCACCATCGCCGCCGCGTCATTGATATAGCCCATCTCCTGCAATTCCTTTGACACCGATGTCAATGTGGAACCGGATTTGAGAACATATTCAATCTCCGCCTTGTCATTCGGGTCGATTGCTTCCATCGGATTTCCTTTCGCGGAACAGCCTACCAAAAACAAAGTCAGCGCCAGCAAAATTATTTTCTTTTTCATAAACACCTATCTTTCTCTACGAGTTTGAAATAATGATAATGCCATAATGGTCTTGGCATCGATAATCTTTCCTTCCCATACCATGCGCATCGCTTCATCGAGCGAGCAGGTAAGAAGCTCAATATCTTCTCCTTCGTCAAAATCGGTTTCGCCTTGCTCTCCGAGCTTTGCAAAATAGAGATAGCCTTTTTCATTCGAAAAGCCCGGCGATGTATAAAACTCGGTGATATACTCGATTTCTTCAACCGCATAACCCGTTTCTTCTCTTATCTCCCGAAGAATGGCATCGTTCTTCTCTTCTCCAATTTCTAATTTACCCGCAGGAATTTCAATTAAAACTTCTTCCACCGGTTTTCGAAACTGTCGCACGAATACCAATTCGTCATTTTTGGTAATCGCTAAAGCGCAAACGGCTCCGCGATGCTTGACGATTTCTCTTTTGGATGTCTTGTTATTCTTGATTTCAACTTCATCTACATACACATCGATGACCTTTCCCTGATAAATTGTCTCTCGCTTAATCGTTCTTTCCATTTTTTCTCTCCGCATTTCTTTTTATCAAATCTCTAGCCGTTTCCAAAGCATTCTCCGAAATATCGTCCCCGCTCATCATTTTGGCAATTTCGACAACGCGCTCATCGTCCGACAGCAGACTCGTCTTGGTCATCGTCTCCGTTTCGGATTGCATTTTCTCCACGACGAAATGCGTATCGGCAAAGCTTGCAATCTGCGGCAGATGCGTGATGCAGATAACCTGTCTGAAATCGCTGATGTCCTTGAGCTTGGTTCCGATTTTATGGGCGGCGACTCCGCTGACGCCCGTATCGATTTCATCGAAAATCAGCGTATCGATATTGTCGGATTTTGCGACAACGGTTTTGAAAGCCAACATAAATCGTGAAATTTCTCCGCCGGATGCGACCTGTGCAAGCGGCTTGAGTGATTCACCCTTGTTGAAAGAAATCAGAAACTCGATTCGGTCGGCTCCCCGCTTTCCCCTCTCCGTCTTTTCAAAAGCGATTTCAAATTGCACATTCTTCATGTTCAACGATTCGAGCTCGCTTTGAATCGATTGTCGAAGCTGCTCGGCGGTTTTCTTTCGAATCTGCGTGAGCTTTTCCGCCTTGAGCTCAAGCTGCGCCGAAATTTCTTCGCGCTCCATTCGATATTTTTGATTGAGCTTATCGCGGGACAAAATGGTTTGCTTTCGCTCCATCGCATTCTTGAGATAGCTCATGATTTCTTCATAATCTTTTCCGTATTTTCGAGAAAGCTGATTTATTTTATCCAATCGAATATGCAGCTCGTCTATTAAATCTTCGGAATTCTCATCGCCCATATCCTGCGCTCGAAGCTCATGCACCATGTCTTCCAATGTGTAGTAGGCATCGTTTACGGTGTCGAGCCACGCTTTCGCATCGGGCAGATAGTCGATGATGCTCTCCAGCTTATCGGTACATCTTGACAAAATATTGAGCACCGAATTTTGCTCTCCGTAGAGCGAGTTGTAAATATAATCCGCATTTTGTTTTATTTTTTCGCTGTTCTCAAGTCGCAGCAAATTTTCTTTTATCTCTTCCTTCTCGTCCTTTTTGAGATTTGCGCTCTGAATTTCGTCAATTTCATAGCTCAGCAAATCCAATTCGCGCTCGATTTTCGCATCATCCATGTCGTCGTTGAGCAATAGCAGTTTTTGCTCGACTTCCTGATAGCTTTCATAATCCTTGCGATATGCCGAAATTGCATTTTGAAGTGACGAGTCGCCGAATCCATCGACCAATCGAAGCTGATTAGCGGATGAAAGCAGCTGCTCATACTCATTTTGTCCGTGAATCGTAATAATCTGCGCCGTAATGGATTTCAAATCGCTCTGATTGATGACTCTGCCGTTGACCCGACTCGTCGAGCGACCGTCTTCATTGATTTCGCGCGCGAGAACGAGCTGCTTTTCTTCGACATCCACGCCGAGATTTTCGAGCAGCTCAAAAATTTCCTCGTTATCAATATAAAAAACCGCCTCGATAATCGCCTTCTTCTGATTTTTGCGCACGAGATTCTTGCCGCCTTTTTTTCCAAGCGCCAAAGAGAGCGCATCGATCATAATGGATTTTCCGGAGCCGGTCTCCCCTGTTATGATATTGAGTCCCTTTCCGTATTCCAGTCGCATTTCGTCAATCAGTGCAAAATTTTTAATGTATAATTCCGAGAGCATATTTACCTCATTCGTTCAACGCCTGATGCGTATTTTGTATAAACAGATCCAAATCTGTCGGGAAATTCTCCCGCTCAACATTGCTTAGATAAAGTAAAAATTCGATATTTCCTTTCGGCCCTTTGATTGGCGAATAATCCAGCGCGACGACAAAAAGATTTTCTTCCTCGGCATAGGCAATCGCCTGCTCAATCGCCTTTTTGTGCAAGGCCGGCTCACGCACGACGCCATGCTTGCCGACTTCTCCGCGACCGACTTCAAATTGCGGTTTTATCAATGCGACGCATTCAAAATGCTCCGCTCCGAATTCCTTGAGTTTCGGAAGCACCAATTTGAGCGAAATAAAAGAAACATCGATGCTGAAAAAATCAATTTTGCTCGTCACCTTGTCCACGCCCAAATGACGAATATTGGTTCTCTCCAAATTGACGACTCTTTCATCGCTGCGAAGCTTCCAATCCAACTGCCCGTAACCGACATCGACCGAATAGACAAGTTTTGCCCCGTTTTGCAACATCACATCGGTAAAGCCTCCCGTAGAAGCGCCGATGTCCATGCAGATCTTATTCCGTAAATCGATATGCCAAAGAGCGATGGATTTTTCCAATTTCAATCCGCCGCGCGAAACATAAGGAATCGCATCCTCTTTGATGACTATCTTATCCTCGGACGAGATGATGAAGCCCGGTTTGTCCACCACAAAATTGTTGACGAGAACTCGCCCCGCCATGATATTCTTCTTCGCTCTCTCTCGCGAATCAAAATATCCCAGCTCCACTAACAACTTATCAATTCGTTCTTTCATTGACTCTCCACTATATTTTAAGATAAATAAATGCAATGACGATGCCCAAAATCCCGCCGGCATAAACCTGAATCGGCGTATGTCCGATCAGTTCTTTGAGACGCTCCGTTTCAAATTTGTGTTTTTTTCCGTCTTCAATCATCACATTGAGAATTTTCGCCTGCTTGCCGACCGCCAATCGTACACCCGAAGCGTCGTACATAACGATGCAGGCGATGCTGAAAGAAAGCGCAAAAATAACCGAGTCAAAGCCTTCCGTCAATCCGATGGCGGTTGACATGCTCGTTACCAGCGACGAATGCGAACTGGGCATTCCGCCGGAGCCGATCATTCTGGAAAAATCGACCTTGCCCGCTTTTACAAATTCCACCAATGTTTTCAAACTCTGGGCGATAAACCACCCGAGAAATGAAGCCACCAACACCTTGTTACTTACAATTTGATTCAAAATATCCCTCATCTACTTTTTCCTTGCTTGTGTATATCTCGCCAGTTCCACCAAAAACTCCCGATTCTCAAAAATATCGAGCGCGGAAATGGCATTTTCAATTCTCTCCGCCAAAATTTTTTGTGCACATTCCAAGCCGTAATGGCTCACATAGGTCGATTTTTGATTCCGTTCATCCGAGCCGATGGGCTTGCCTAAATCTTCAAAATCCGCGGTGACATCCAAAATATCATCCGAAACCTGAAATGCGATGCCGAGATTGTAGGCATAGATTTTGAGTGCATCCATCTGTTGTTGATTCGCGCCGAGCATCATCGCCGAAGACAAAATGGAAGCTTCAATCAACGCGCCCGTCTTTTTGCGATGCATATAGAACAGACTTTCCATATCAATTTTCTTTCCCTCGGATTGCACATCGCAAACCTGACCGCCTATCATACCGAGCGCGCCCGCATTTTCCGCGATGTAATGCGCTCCTTCGGCAACGGAGAGATTGCCGCTCTTTCTGATTTTCGCAAATAGAATTTCATAGGCGGAATTCAACAGCGCATCGCCCGCCAAAATCGCGATATCTTCACCGAAAACTTTGTGATTGGTAAGCTTTCCGCGACGGTAATCATCATTGTCCATCGCCGGCAAATCGTCGTGAATCAGCGAATAAGTGTGAATATATTCCAGCGCCGTCGCCGAATCGACAAAGTCCGCCGGATTTTTGCCCAAGAGCTCGACGGTGCTGAGATGAAGTACGGGACGAAATCTCTTGCCGCCCGCCTCCAACGAATATTTCATCGCTTCATACAAAATGCCCTGTCTGCTGTCACGAAAATTATCGATAAAAGTGAGCAAATTGCTTTCAACCAAAGCTTTCAATTCTTCATAGCGTTCTTTAAAATTCATTTTACCAACCTTTATTATATCATTTTTAGAAAAAAATATAAACACAACTCAGCGACTAAAATTTCAATTCTTCTCCATCGACGGTATGGATGGATAATTTCAGCTCTTCCAATTCCTTGCTGCATTCCTCGTTGAGCTTCACTCCTTTTTGATAGAGCTCCATCGCTTTGTCGATTTCAATATCCTGATTTTGCAGCATCTCGATAATTTTATCCAGTTCTTTTAACTTTTCTTCAAATTTCATATCTTCTCCACCACATTTACAATAAATTTTCCATCATGCATCAAAACTTCCAATCGCATATCCTTCTCCACCTTCGCCACCGTGCTGACTCTTTTGCCCTGCTCGTCGAACAGATAAGCCGCACAGAGCTCCAATGCCGTATGCGGATTTTTTGCCGTCAGCCTTTTGGACAATTCGTCCAACTTGGCTTTGTTGCGATAATATATTTCCTTGATGCTCGCATCCAGAAGACTTTTTTTCAAATTCAACTGATGCTCTTTCTTCTCCACCGATTTGCTCGGCGAGTAGGCGAACAAAACCTGTGACAGATGCTCCAATCGTCTTTGCTTGAGCGCAAGCGTTTGGGCGATTTGATTCTGTAAAAACTGTCGTCTCTGTTTCAAATGCTGCTTAACATCATCGAGTTTCGGCACCGCGATTTCGCCGGCGACCGACGGGGTCGATGCACGCACATCGGCAACAAAATCAGCAATCGTAAAGTCGGTCTCATGACCCACCGCCGAAATAATCGGCACTTCGGAGTTGAAAATCGCCATGGCGACTTTTTCAGCGTTAAACGCGCTGAGTTCTTCATAAGAGCCGCCGCCTCGCGCAACGATGATGACATCCGCTCCGACTTCGTTGAGATATTCGATGCCGTCGCTCACTTCGTCAACCGCGATATCGCCCTGCACATGCGCGGAATATAAAATGATTTCAACCGCCGGATACCTTCTTTTGACAACATGGTAGATATCTTGGATGACCGCGCCGGTCTTGGAAGTGACAACGCCTATTTTTTTCGGGAAGGAAGGGATTTTCTTTTTATATTTTTCATCGAAAAGCCCCTGCTTCTCCAATTTTGCCTTGAGCTCCAAAAATTCTTCGTATGCCTTGCTCGCGCCCATCTTCTCAATCGATGTCGCCACCAGACTGATATAGCCTTCTCTTTTGTAGTAACTCACATTTCCGTGACATACCACATGGTCACCGTCCGCAATATCTTTGAATATTTCTATTGTATCATAACTGTCGGCGAAAATGATGCATCGGATTTTGTTCCATTCATCTTTGAGCGTGAAATAAATATTGCCCGTCGAATGAATTTTGAAATTCGAAACCTCTCCTTCGACATAAATATTTTGCAAAATATGGTCGTAGGCGATGGATTGCATCAGATACTCACCGAGCTCTCCCACCTTGATAATTCGGATTTTCATTATTTTTCCCTATCTATATGCTTTTTCAAAAAGATGCCGGTATAGGATTTTTTATTCTTCATCACCTGCTCCGGCGTTCCGGTTGCGACGATGGTTCCTCCGCCGTCTCCGCCATCGGGACCGAGGTCGATGATATAGTCCGCGACCTTGATTACATCGAGATTGTGCTCGATGACCACAACGGAATTTTCCGTATCGACCAATTGGTTGAGCACCTTAATCAGCTTATCGACATCGGCTGTGTGCAAACCGGTCGTCGGCTCGTCCAAAATATACAAAGTCTTGCCCGTCGCCCGCTTGCTCAGCTCCGTCGCCAATTTGATACGCTGCGCTTCGCCGCCCGAAAGTTGAGTCGAAGGCTGTCCCAATTTGATATAGGATAGACCGACGGACATCAAAGTTTCCAATTTATTTGCTATCTTCGGCACATTTTCGAAGAAATGATATGCCTCCTCGACATTCATATCGAGAACATCGGCGATATTTTTACCCTTGTATTTGACCTGCAAAGTTTCTCGATTGTAACGCTGCCCCTTGCATACCTCGCAAGGAACATAGACATCGGGAAGAAAATGCATTTCGATTTTGATAATCCCGTCGCCCTTGCAGGCATCGCAGCGGCCGCCGTTGACATTGAAACTGAATCTTCCTTTTTTGTAGCCACGCATCTTGGCATCAACCGTACTGGCGAACAAATCGCGAATATGGTCGAACACGCCCGTATAGGTTGCGGGATTGGAGCGCGGCGTTCTTCCGATTGGACTTTGGTCGATTTCAATCACTTTGTCGATATGCTCCAGCCCTTTGATTTCCTTAAAAAGTCCTTCCGGTCTTTTGGAGCGATTGATTCGATTGACCACGCCCTTGTATAAAATTTCGTTGACGAGCGAGCTCTTGCCGGAGCCGGAGACACCGGTCACACAGGTCAACACCGAAAGCGGAATCTTCACGTCGATTCCTTTGAGATTGTTCTCTTTCGCTCCGATGATTTCGATGCATTTGTCAAAATTTGCTTTTCTTCTTTTTTTCGGAACCGGAATTTCTTTTCTGCCGCTCAAATATTGTCCGGTCAACGATTTTTCATCTTTCAAAATTTCATCGACCGTTCCTTGAAAGACGATTTCTCCGCCATGCACGCCGGCGCCCGGTCCGATATCGACGATTTGATCCGCCTCAAACATCGTGTCCTCATCATGCTCCACGACAATCAGCGTGTTGCCGATGTCGGTCAGATGACGAAGAGTCTTGAGCAGCCGCTCATTGTCGCGTTGATGCAATCCGATGCTCGGCTCGTCCAACACATAGAGCACGCCGACCAAAGCCGCTCCGATTTGAGTCGCCAATCGGATACGCTGGGATTCCCCGCCCGAAAGCGTACCCGAGCTTCGAGCCAAGGTCAGATAATCCAAGCCGACATCTTTCAAAAAACTCAGGCGCTGTCGCAATTCCTTGATGATTTCTTTGGCGATGAATTGCTCTTTTTCCGTCAACTTCAATTTCTCCAAAAAAGCCAAATGCTCGGTAATCGAAAGCCGTGTCAGCTCGGAAATATTCAATCCGCCGACCGTCACCGCCAGAACCGCCTTGTCCAATCGCTGTCCATTGCATGCCTCGCATGGCTTTTCATACATATAGCCTTCAATCTTGGTACGGATATATTCCGACGGCGTATCACGATAGCGTCGCTCCAAATTCGTAATGACTCCTTCAAAAGGCGCGGAGTAAGTGCGTATTCCGTCGTTGAATTTACTTTCGTATTTGAACTCCAAAATCTCATCCGATCCGTAGAGCAATTTTTCTTTGAAATCCTCCGGTAATTCACGATACGGCGTATCCATCGAGACGCCGTTTTTCTGCGCCAAGGTTCGTATCATGCTGATATAAATCGAGTTTTCGTTGTTATCGCTCGATGCCCAAGCTTCGACCGCATTCTCTCCTAAACTCAAATCTTCATTCGGAATGACCAAAGACGGCGCGACCTTTCTTTTGACCCCTAAACCGTTGCAAACGGAGCAGGCGCCGTAAGGGGCATTGAACGAAAACATCCGCGGCGACACTTCGGAAATCGCGATTCCGTGGTCGGGGCAGGCGAATTTTGTAGAAAATAAAATTTCTTCGCCGTCGATAATCGAAATAATGACGATGCCGTCCGTCTGCTTGAGCGCGGTTTCGATGGAATCGTTGAGTCGTCCTTCCACCCCTTCCCGAACAATCAAACGGTCGATGATGATGTCGATATGATGCTTTTTATTTTTCTCCAATTTGATTTCGTCATTGATGTCGAACAATTCCCCGTTGATTCGTACTCGCACGAAACCTTCATTTTTGATTGCCGACAACACTTTTTCATGCGTTCCTTTTTTCCCTCGAATGACGGGCGCGATAATCTGTATCTTCGTGTTTTCCCCCAAGTCCATCGTTTTATCGACGATTTCCTGCACCGACATCGACTTGATTTCCTTGTTGCAGGTCGGACAATGCGGAATTCCGATATTCGCATAGAGCAGCCGCAGGTAGTCATAAATCTCCGTCACCGTACCGACGGTCGAGCGTGGATTTTTGGATGTCGTCTTTTGGTCGATGGAAATCGCCGGCGACAAACCTTCGATATATTCGACTTCAGGCTTTTCCATCTGTCCCAAAAACTGACGCGCATAGGAGGACAAACTTTCGACATAGCGTCGCTGCCCTTCCGCATAGATGGTGTCAAAAGCCAAAGATGATTTTCCAGAGCCGGAAATACCGGTAAACACGATCATCTTGTTGCGGGGCAAAACGAGGTCAACGCTTTTGAGATTATGCTCCTTCGCCCCTTTTATAATTATTTTGTCATTCATTACAGTTTTTTCTCCAGTTCTTTAATTCGGTCTCTCACCACGGCTGCATTTTCAAATTCCATCTTCTCCGCATACGCAAACATTTTTTCGGTAAGCTCGATAATTTCTTTTTCAATTTCCTCACGCTGCATCGTTTCTTTGACGGTATATTTGTTTTCCTTCTCCGCTACCAAGGTTGAAATATTTTCTCTTATATTCTTTGAAATTGTTCTCGGAACAATATTGTTTTCTTTATTAAAATTCTCCTGAATCTCGCGACGGCGCTGCGTCTCCTCAATCGCGACCGACATGGAGCGAGTAATCGTATCCGCATACATGATGACGCGACCGTTCGCATTTCGCGCGGCACGACCGATGGTCTGAATCAGCGAAGTTTCGGAGCGCAAAAATCCTTCTTTGTCCGCATCCAAAATCGCAACGAGCGAAACCTCCGGAATATCCAATCCTTCACGCAGAAGGTTGATTCCAATGAGCACATCAAATACACCCAAGCGCAAATCCTTGATGATTTCGATTCGCTCCAGAGTTTCCACATCGGAATGCAGATATCGCACTTTGATTCCCGCTTTTTCCAAGAAGGAAGTCAGATTTTCAGCCATTTTTTTAGTCAGCGTCGTAATCAGAACGCGCTCGCCGTTTTCAATAACCTGATTGATTTCTCCTATTAAATCGTCGATTTGATTTTCAATCGGACGAATTTCGATTTTCGGGTCAAGCAGTCCGGTCGGACGGATAATCTGCTCGGCGAATGCCTGCGAATGCTCCATCTCATAACGCCCCGGCGTTGCCGACACAAAAAGTATCTGATTCGCCACATCGATGAATTCATCAAATTTCAGCGGTCTGTTATCCGCCGCGGACGGCAGACGAAAACCGTAATCTATCAGCGTTCCCTTGCGCGATTGGTCGCCCGCATACATCGCATTGAGCTGCGGAATCGTCACATGCGACTCGTCGATGATGATGAGATAATCCTCGGGGAAAAAGTCTATCAAAGTAAAAGCTCGCTCGCCCGCTTCCCGTCCGGTCAAATGTCTCGAATAATTTTCCACGCCTTTGCAGGTGCCGATTTCCTGCAGCATTTCAATATCGTATCTCGTGCGCTGTGCCAAACGCTGATTTTCAAGCAGCATATCATTGTCCACGAAATATTGCAGTCTTTCTTCAAGCTCCTCACGAATCTTCACAATGGCTCTGTCCAATTTTTCCTTGCTCGTTACATAATGCGATGCCGGAAAAATCGAAACATGGCTGCGCTCACCGATTATTTTTCCGGTGATATGGTCGATTTCGACGATTCGCTCGATTTCATCGCCGAAAAATTCGATACGCAATCCGCGCACATCGGTATTTGCGGGAATGATTTCCAAAATATCGCCGCGCACTCGAAAATTACCGCGCGTAAAATTGATATCATTTCGCTCGTATTGGATTTCTACAAGCTCGCGAATCACTTCGTCGCGATCCTTTTGCATATTCGGGCGCAAAGATACCATCAGATATTCGTATTCTTCCGGGTCTCCCAAACCGTAGATGCACGAAACCGATGCGACGATGATTACATCGCGTCGCTCCAAAACGGATGCGGTCGCGCTGTGTCGCAACTTGTCGATTTCTTCATTGATTTGCGAATCCTTTTCGATATAGGTATCCGTCACCGGAACATAGGCTTCCGGCTGATAATAATCGTAGTAGCTCACAAAATATTCGACGGCATTGTTCGGGAAAAATTCCTTGAACTCGGAATACAGTTGCGCCGCCAAGGTTTTGTTGTGCGCAATCACGAGTGTCGGCTTGCCGGTATTTTTAATGATATTCGCCATTGTAAAAGTTTTTCCTGAGCCGGTCACGCCCAGCAAGGTCTGAAATTTGTTGCCCTCGTTGATGGACTGAGTCATTTCCTCAATCGCTTTGGGTTGGTCTCCGCAAGGCAACATTTCCGTACCCAGTTCAAAATTATTTTCCTGCATTCTTTTTCAACAGCTCCTTTGCATAATCCAGTTCTTTTCCCGTATCCGCTTCATAGTCGGGCTTGATTCCGATTTTGTGAATCTTATTTTTTTTCGGCGTTAAATATTCGCTCGTCGTAATCTGATAGCCGTCGCCTGAAAAATTCGTATAGGTTGTCTGAATGATTCCCTTGCCGAAAGTCGTCGTTCCGACAATTTTTGCCGCTTCATAATCCTTGATGGCACCGACCAGAATTTCGGAAGACGATGCGGAATATTCATCGACCAACACGACGATTTCAAAATCGGATTCCTTGTCCACGCTCGACAGATGCTCCTTCATCTCCTCCTCGCGCGAATTGGTAAAATAAATAATTTGCTTTCCGACGATGCTGCCGGCGATTTTACTCGCCTCATTCACTAAGCCGCCGGGATTGTTTCGAAGATCGATTATCAATTTTTTGATGCCCTGTTTGTCAAAATCTCGAATCGCTTGAATATAATCGTCATAGGTCGTGTGAATAAAGAATTTTATTTTTACATAGCCGATGTCGTCCATCACTTCGCTCTCGACGGAGCTTTCGATTTGAACATCTCTATCCACTTCAAATTCAAGCATCTTTTCCTCTCGCTCGACGACGATTTTCGCCTTGGTATATTTGCCGAAAAATGCATATTCCTTCCTGTCCTCGCGCAAAGAACTCAATACTTCCTGATAGCTTTCATCCGTCAGCTCGATGTCGTTGACCGAAACGATGCGGTCGCCGACTTTAAGCCCCGCCGCTTCCGCCGGTCTGCCCTCGATGACTTCTATAATAACGAATTCTTTATTTTTTGTGCGCTCCAATCGGATTCCGATTCCGAGCGACTCGCCATTGTCTCTCAATTTTTTAGCTTCGATTTCTTCTTTTGTATAGTATCTCGAATATCCGTCGGGCAACGATGAAAACATCCCGCGAATCGCACCTTTGGCGATTTCGTCGGCATCCGTTTCGACATAATATTTATTTTCGATTTGAATTCGATAGGAAATAATCTGTCGCAACTCTTTAAAATGCTGATATTCCTTTGAAGTAATCACCGCTCTGTTCAAAATTTGCAAATCGACTCCCGACAAAATCAATCCGAAAACAAGAATGGATATCAATGAAAATGTCGAAGTGATTGTCAGTAGTATCTTCTGTGTCTTGTTCATATCTTCTCCATAAAATAAAAACTCCGGAATTGCTCCAGAGTTTATTATATCACTTTTTGTCGTATTTGTCTGTTTGTTCTTATTGTAATTCTTGCGGTAATTGCTGTATCATATTGATTGCTTTTTTCGGGCATTTTTTTGCACAGACGGAGCAACCGATACATTTTTCTTTGTCAACGACATGAACTTGTTTCACTTCGCCGGTAATTGCTTCGACCGGACAATTTTTTGCACAGATGGTACAGCCGATGCACAAATCGGGAACGATGTCCGCCTTTTTGCGCTTCGACAAATCGCCGCTGATGGCTTTGGTCGGACATTTTTGCGTGCAGACCATACATTCGGTACATTTGTCATAATCGATTTTCGCCACATTGTTGATGACATGAATCGCGTCAAATTTGCAATTCTTTTCGCAGATTCCGCAGGCGATACAACCCACCGAGCAGTTCACCTTGACCTGTTTGCCGACTTCTTTGTTGATACATTCCACAATGACCGACTTGTTTTCCGGTTTGATTTCAATAATTTGTTTCGGACAAGCGGCAACGCATTTTCCGCAAGCGACGCATTTTTCGGTATCCACTTCCGCAATGCCGCCCGCGTTGATATGAATCGCGTCGAAAGGACAAACCGCGACACAGGTTCCAAAACCCATGCAGCCGAATTCACAACTCTTCGGCCCGTTGCCGACGATGACCGCCGCTCGACAATCCCTGATTCCGAAATACTCCGCTTTGTTGCTCGCATTTTCACAAGTTCCTTTGCAGAGCACCTTTGCCACTTTTCGAGCGCCCGCCTCCGCAGACACGCCCATGATTTCGGCAATCATTTCCGCCACGGGAGCACCGCCGACCGGACAGGCGTTGACCGGCGCTTGTCCGCTTGCAATAGCCGTTGCAAGTCCGGCGCAACCGGGGAAGCCGCAGCCGCCGCAGTTCGCGCCCGGCAATGCGTTCAACACCGCTTCTTCCTTCGGGTCGATTTCAACGGCAAAAATTTTGGAAGCGTAAGAAAGTCCCGCGCCGAAAACCAAACCCATCGCCGACAAGCTCAAAACTGAATTTAATAATTGACTCATACTTCCTCCTACTTAACCAACCCTTGAAAACCTAAAAATGCAATCGACATGATGCCCGCCGTAATCAATGCAATCGGATAGCCTTGAAAAGACTCCGGAATATCCGACAATTCCAATCGCTCGCGAATTCCGGCGAACAATACGATGGACAATGTAAATCCGAGCGCCGCGCCCGCACCGTTAAAAATCGTCTGTATCAGATTAAATTCACTTTCGATATTCAAAATCGCAACGCCGAGCACCGCACAGTTGGTCGTAATCAAAGGTAAGAATACGCCCAAAGCCTGATAGAGCGTCGGAGACAATTTTTGAATAATCATCTCGACCAACTGAACCAAAGCCGCAATGACCAAAATAAATGCAATCGTCTGCATGAATTTTATTTCCAGCGGAACGAGAATGAGTTTCTGAACCATCCAAGTGATGATGGATGCGAGCACCATAACAAAGGTAACCGCCATTCCCATGCCGAGTGCCGTTTCAATCTTTTTCGAAACGCCCAAAAAAGGACAGATTCCCAAAAACTTGGACATAACGAAGTTGTTGACAAAGATTGATGCAACCAGAATAATAAATATCTCCTTCATAACCTATCCTTTCTTTGCGCTGAGTTTATTTTTAATCGCCAACAGGGTGCCCAATACCAAAAATGCTCCCGGTGGCAATATCATAATCAATGCCGGTTGAAACGCTTCGCCGAACAACGAAAATCCGAAAGCCGAACCGTTTCCGAAAAACTCACGAATCAATCCCAAAGTCGTCAATGCCATTGTAAAACCGAGACCCATGCCGAGCCCGTCAAAAATGGATGCCACCGGATTGTTTTTGGATGCAAAACTTTCCGCACGCGCCAAGATGATACAGTTTACAACGATGAGCGGAATAAAAAGTCCAAGCGCCTTGTCCAATGCAGGTACGAAAGCCTTGAGCAACATGCCTACAATCGTTACGAATGATGCGATGACGATGACGAATGCCGGAATACGAATCTTCGACGGAATCACCTTTCGCAACAAGGAGATAAACAGATTCGACATCATCAAAACCACCGTAGTCGCGATGCCCATACCCAGACCGTTCACAGCCGATGTCGTAACCGCAAGCGTCGGACACATTCCCAAAACTTGTGAAAAAGTCGGGTTCTCATCCACGATACCGTTTTTTATAATTTTAAAGATATTCATAAATCCCCCTAACTCAATTCACTTTTATACAGAGCAATCGCCGCATTCACTCCGCTGCTCACCGCATTGGAAGTGATGGTCGCGCCCGAAATCGCCACAATTTCACTCTCCGCGCCCGTTGCGTTCTTGCTGACAAAAACTTCTTTTTCCGTGGAAAGCGCCATAAACTGCTCGATGAATTTCGGCTCCGTCGCCTTCGCACCCAGACCCGGTGTCTCGTTCAAAGTCCCGAGTTTCACACCCGCAACCGTACCGTCCTTTTTGATGCCCGTAATCACATCAAAAGCGCCGCCGTAACCTTTGGTTTTGGTCGTAATGATATAACCGATTTCATCCGAAGAGCCGATTGCCTTATAGACTTCGACAACTTCTTCACCGAAATTCCCTTCAACCTTTTCAAAGGAGCTCGCATCCGGCAAAAGTTCTTTTCGGGCAAGCTCTTTCGCTTCCAATTCTTTCTGCTCGATAATCGGTGCGGTGATATTGTTGACCGATGCCAAAATACCCGACGCCACCAAACTGATGATTGCCAAAATCAATCCCAAGCGTACTACATCATTTTTCATTACGCCACCTCCCCGAATTTTTTCGGCACGATAAATTTATCCAGAAGCGGAGTCGCCACATTCATCAATAAGATGGAATAAGAAACGCCCTCCGGATATCCGCCATAGTATCGAATAAGGGAAGTTAAAAATCCGCAGCCGAAAGCATAAACGATTTGCGCTCGCGTGTTCACCGGTGAGCTTGCATAATCCGTCGCCATAAAGAATGCACCCAAGAACAGACCGCCCGCAAAAAGATTGTAAATCGCCATCGTCAATTCAAATCCCGAGAAGATAAATGTTAAAATGAAAACCGTCGCCAAATATACCACCGGCACATGATAGCTGATCACGCCGCGATAAATCAGATACAGACCGCCGAGCAAAAGCAAAATCGCCGACGCTTCGCCGATACAGCCGCCCGTTCTTCCGATGATCATATCCGTCAATGTGATATTGCCGACGCCGTTGGAAACTTCCGCCAACACTTCCGGATTCGCAAAAGGACGAATCGGGAAAGAAGTCGCCGCTTTGATAATCGACAGCGGAGTCGCCGTACTGACGGCATCCGCTCCCGGCGCCGTCCAAGTTGTCATCGGAACCGGCCAAGAGGCAAGCAGAACCGCTCGCGCCGCAAGCGCCGGATTGATGAAATTGTGACCGATTCCGCCGAAAAGCTGTTTTGCAACGACGATTGCAAAAATCGAACCGATTAGGGTAATCCACCAAGGCAAAGTCGGCGGTACATTCATCGCGAGCAACAAGCCCGTTACGACAGCCGACAAATCGGAAATCGTCACCGGTTTTTTCATCAGTTTCTGTGTGATGAATTCCGCAACGACCGCACCGATGACGGCAACTGCCACATTGATTGCCGCTGAAATTCCAAAGAAATATATTCCTGCCAAAGTTGCCGGCAAGAGTGCAATGATAACATCCCGCATAATCGTGCTGACCTTCGTTCCGGTTTGAATATGCGGAGAAGATGATACTAATAATCTATTTTCCATAACTCACCTACTTACTCGCCTTTCTTCGATTTGCCATAATTTCTCTTTTTGCAACTCGAATCGATTGCAACAACGGCCTGCTCGCAGGACAGACAAAGGAGCAGGAGCCGCATTCGATACAATCCAGCGCCTTATATTCTTCCGCTTTTTCAAAATTCATTTTCAATGAAAACGCACTGATATACATCGGCTGAATCTTAGCCGGACAAATTGCGATACATTTTGCGCAACGAATGCAGTTGCTCGCATCCGGAGTCTGTACTTCTTTTTCGGTGAGACAGAGTATGCCCGAGCTTCCTTTGGTCGCCGGAACATCCAAAGTCGATTGCGCGATTCCCATCATCGGACCGCCGCTGATGATTTTGCGAGCCGGCGTCGATAATCCGCCGCATTGCTCCACGATTTCCGAATAGAGCGTACCCATTTTTATCAATAAATTTTTCGGCTCGGCAACGCAGGAACCGGTCACCGTACAAATTCTTTCGACCAAAGGCATTCCCGTCCTCAAAGTGAGCGCAATCTGCGCCGCGGTCGCAACATTACAAACCACCGCTCCGATATCGGCAGGCAATCCGCCCGATGGAACTTCTCTTTTTGTGCACGCAAAAATAAGCTGTTTTTCAGCCCCTTGAGGATACTTCGTTTGAAAAGCCACAACTTCGATTCGTTTATCCTTCGCCGCCGCTTCGCTCATTTTTTCAACGCAGTCCATTTTGTTATCTTCAATTCCTATGTAGGATTTCGATACACCCAATATCTTCATCAAAACTTGCAAACCCAACACGATGTCTTCGGATTTTTCAAGCATCAATCGATGGTCTGCCGTCAAATACGGCTCACATTCCGCCCCGTTGAGAATGATGACATCAATTTTCTTCTCCGGTGGCGGTGACAATTTTACATGCGTCGGGAAAGTTGCTCCGCCCATTCCGACGATGCCCGCCTCTTTTACCATTTCCAAAAGTTCCGCTCCGCTCATATCGTCGAGGGATTTGTACTTCGGTAAATCTTCACAAATTTCATCCTGCATATCATTTTCAATCTCGACACACATCACTTTTTGTCCGCCCGGTACGAGTCGCGGCGCGATGGACTTCACGATGCCCGAAACCGAAGAATGAATCGGTGACGAAACAAAACCGCTCGCTTCGCCGATTTTTTGCCCCTTTTTGACCGAATCGCCATTAGCAACCAATGCCGTACTCGGAGCGCCGATATGCTGCACAAGCGGAATATAAACTATTTTCGGCTGCACAGCAATTTCCACCGCTTTATGTTCCGTACTCTTCTTCTTGTGCGGCGGATGAATTCCTCCCTGAAAGGTCAGAAATCTCATATATTACCTCCTCTTGTTAATACCACTCTTATTGTCATTATAACGCATCCTGATAAATGATGCGGTAACCATTGTAACAATCAACACATTCCCCTTCTCCGAAATATGTATTTGCCCTTCGCTTATAATTGACAAGAAAAGAAATTTATCCACCAAGTATTATAACACATTTTACTATTTTTTTCTACAATAAAAATAGCACCCAACATCCGAGTGCTACAATCTTATATGCGTTTTTAGAGCCGAGAAAGTTTAATTGCTCACAATACAACGATTTCGGTTTGTTTTCAAATTTGGTTTTCAATTTTACTTCCGTTGAACAATATTGAAACGGATTTGTTTTTTCGATTGGCAAATGATAATCCGCTTTCCGTTTTGAATTTTGATTTCGTCTGTAAATTTTCAGAATTTATTTCTTCAATTTCAAATTTGATTTTCCATTTTGATTTCGTCAAACAATATTTTGAAAACGGATCTACTTTTTCGATTTGCAATTTCAAAATTACGATTCGGATTTTCTCATCAAAGCGACGATTTCGTTTTGCACTTCATTTTTGCTCATCTCGCTCAGATTGAACCAATGCGCATTTTTATATCGCTTGAACCAAGTGATTTGTCGCTTGGCATAGCGTCTCGTCTCCTGCTTGATTTTTTCCACCATTTCATCGTAGCCGTATTCGCCTTTGAAATGCTTGATGACCTGCAAATAGCCGATTGCCTTCATCGACTGATATCGCTCATCCAGTCCCTGCTCATAAAAAGCCTTTACCTCATCGAGCAATCCCTGCTCCATCATCTTATCCACGCGACGATTGATATTTTCATACAGCTCCTGTCGGTCGCGATGAAGAATCACAAGCGTCGCCGAAATATCCTCCCGCTCAGGCATCTGCGCAAATTTCTCCACCTTGCCGCGCTCCCTATAAATTTCCAGCGCACGAATGACCCGCTTCGTATTTTCTTTTTCAATCTCGGTATCGGGATCCACCTCAAGCAATTTGGCAAAGAGCGCATCCGTTCCGAAGTCGCGATGGAATTGCCAAAGCTCCTCGCGATATGCCGTATCGATATTCGCTTTGTTAAAATCCATCTCATAGAGCAGCGTGTTGATATATAATCCGGTGCCGCCCGCAAAAATAGGTCGCTTCCCTCTTCGGATTATCTCATCCATCGCCTGATTGCTCTGCACCAAAAAATCATATACGGTAAAAGGCTCGCTCGGCGAAACGATGTCGAGCAGATGATGAGGAATACCTTGCATCTCATCGGGCAAAATTTTGGCGGTGCCCACATCCATTCCTTTGTAAATCTGCATCGAATCCGCCGAAATGATTTCGCCGTCAAGCGATTTTGCCAAATTCAACGAAAGCTCGGTCTTTCCGACCCCCGTCGGTCCGGCAATAATTAAAATTTCTTTTTTCACTACACAATCCTTTTGAACATTTTTTCGATTTCATACTTCTTAAATTCCACAAAAATCGGACGACCATGCGGACAGGTATATTTGTTTTCACATTGATTCAACTGCTCAAAAAGCAATCGAATTTCATCATTGCCAATCGTCTGGTTGGCTTTGATTGCCTTTCTGCAAGCCATTCTTGCAATCTTATCCTCAAAATTTCGATTGAGGTCAATCTTTTTCTCGTCCAATATCAAATCGACAAGCTCTCTGAAAAAGTCCATCCCCTGCTCCTTGTTAAACAAAACGGGATAGCTGCGAATCGCTATTCGGTTGAAGCCGAAATCATCCACGATGTAGCCGAGCTTTTCCAAAAGCGCCGCATTGTCCAAAATCCGTTGACATTCAAAAGAAGCAAACTCGACGATATCCGCCACCAACAATTCTTGAGAAGCGAAACTCTTTTCATCGCTCATCAAATCCAGCTGCGACAAAATGCGCTCATACAAAATGCGCTCGTGAGCGGCATGCTGGTCAATCATAAAAATCGATTGATTGTAAGTGACAACGATGTAGGTTTGAAGCGCCACACCGATGATTTGCAGCTGATTGTAATCCAAAATTTCATCTCTGCGGAAAAATTGCTCCTGCGTGACCGCGGGCTCTTCTTTTTTTATCGAAATGCCGCGCAAAGTTTTTTCACTCGGAAAATACGGTTCTTCTCTTTCAAAAACCGTCGCTTCGGACGAATTTTTATCCATCGGTGCCAAAGCTGTTTCTTCCTTATTATATAGCGCCTCATTTTTTATATCTTCCGGAGTAGAAATTCGCTTCTCCGATTCAGCGCTCGAAAATGCACTTTGTTTTTCCGATGCAAATTCCATCGGCTGATTTTTTGTATTGGAAAAATTTTGCTCGCCCGAAATTTCTTCCTTATGAACCACTTCGACATTATCATCCGTCGCCGGCTGAAATTCATGATAAACAAAGCGGTTTTGTGCTTTATTTTCATCGGACGCATCCGCAATTGGCGAATCCGAATAATAGGATTTTATCTTGACCTCGGGAATGAAATTGCGGCTCGCTTGAAACAATTTTTCACGAATAATATTGCTCAGCGGCTCCGCAACATCCACTTCGCTTGAAATTTTGATTTCCAACTTGGACGGATGCACATTCGGATCGACAAATTCCGGCTCGATTTGAATATCCAGAAAAAATACGGGATATTTTCCAATCGGTATCAAATCTTTGTAAATATTTTCAACGACAAATGTCAACGGACTGACGCGGACATATCTTTTGTTGATAAAAATATTTTCTTTCTTTCGATTGGATTGGTACAGGCTCGTGTTGGAGATATAGCCCGATATTTTGACATTTTTATTTTCAAATTCGACCCGAATGAGATTATCGCTGATGGAGCGTCCGTAAATGGACGAAATTGCATGCAGCATCTCCCCGTTGCCGACGGTTTTGAAAATTTCCTTCCCGTTGGAAATATATTTGAAAGCCACCTGATGATTGACGATTGCCAATCTCGAAAGAATATCCGATATTTGTGTCGTCTCGGTCGCATTGGTTTTCAAAAACTTTTTACGCGCCGGAATGTTGAAAAACAAATCGCTGACTTCGATAATCGTGCCTTTTTTTACACCGATATCCTGAATGCTTTGAATTTCGCCATCCAAAACCGTTACTTTTTTCCCCAGCTGACGCTCATCCGTATTCGTCAGCATCTGCACCTTCGCAACCGCGGCAATCGAGGACAGCGCCTCTCCGCGAAATCCGTTCGACCACAGATGATTGATGTCTTCAATTTTGCGTAACTTGCTTGTGCTGTGACGCTGAAAAGCCAACGGAATATCCTCCGGCAAAATGCCGTCTCCGTCATCGCTCACCTTGATAAAATTTTTGCCGCCGTCCGAAATTTCCACCGTAATTCGACTCGCCGATGCGTCAATCGAATTCTCGACCAACTCCTTGATAACGGATGCCGGTCGCTCGACGACTTCTCCCGCCGCAATTTTATTGATGGTCAATTCATCCAGCATTACAATTCGGTTCATCAAATCATTCCTTCCTTTGCTATCGCCTGCAATTCTTCCAAAATGCGATGCGCCTCTTTCGGACTGATATCATCCAAATCCAATTCTTCAATTCTATTCACGATTTCATTGCTGCTGAAATCTTCAAACGACAGCTGCGTCTGCACTTTTTCCGAAGATTTTCGGTATTGCTCGGCATCCATCGGCTCCTGACTTTCCAAAAAATACAATTTCTCATTCGCTTTTTTAAGCAACTCGGTCGGCAATCCGGCAATCTTCGCCACATGGATTCCGTAACTCTTATCCATCTTGCCGCTCATGATTTTGTGCATAAAACTGATTTCGCCGCCGGTTTCATCCACCGCGATGTAAAAATTTCGGATATTGTCGTAAAGCTGCTCAAGGTCGGTTATCTCATGATAATGAGTCGAAAACAAAGTCGTGCTGCCGATATTTTCCGCAAGATATTCAATAATCGCCCAAGCGATGCTCATGCCGTCAAAGGTGCTCGTACCGCGACCCACTTCATCCAAAATAATCAGCGAATTTTTCGTCGCATGCTTTAGAATATGAGAGACCTCCTTCATTTCAACCATGAAGGTACTCTGTCCCAAACTCAAATCATCCGATGCGCCCACTCGTGTGAAAATCGCATCCAAAATCGGTAAGTTCGCGGATTTCGCGCTCACGAAAGAGCCCATGTGCGCCATGATGGCGATAATCGCCGCTTGACGCATATAGGTTGACTTTCCGCCCATATTCGGTCCGGTGATGATTTGAATTCTCGATGACGAATCGACCAAGATATCGTTCGGCACAAAATGGTCTTCGCCCAAAATGCTTTCGATGACGGGATGTCGCGAAGAAATAATTTCAAAATGCCCATCCGTATTAAAAGTCGGGCGCGTCATATTACGCTCGATGCTTGCAATCGAAAGCGACAGCAACGCATCCAATCGACCGATGATTTCCGCCGTCACATTGATTCGAACGATATTTTCATTCAAATAATTTTTGATTTCGTCAAAGATTTCCGACTGAATCTCAAAGATTTTCTGTCTCGCGCCGAGTATCTTGTCCTCCAGCTCCTTGAGTTCCTGATTGATATATCGCTCCGCATTCGTCAAAGTTTGCTTGCGGATATAATCCGGCGGAATCACCGCATCGCGACTCGCCGCATGCGTTATTTCAAAATAATAGCCGAACACTTTATTGTAACCGATTTTCAAACTTTTGATTCCGGTATTCTCTCTCGCCCTCTGCTCGATTTCCTGCAAAACGGATGCCGAATTGGATTCCAAATAACGATATTCGTACAATTTATCATTGTATTCACTTCGTATCACTTCCCCGTCTTTAATCGAAACGGAAGGCTCCTCAACCACGGTATCGCAGAGATATCGATGAATGTCGCTCAAATCGTCCATCGCTGAAACGACTTCCTGCAAACAGCGAAGCGATGACGAATCGATTTTTGCAATCAAAGCCGGCAAAACCGCAATCGAATTTCGAAGCGCCACGATGTCCTTCGTGTTCAAATTGCCGTAGCTCATCTTTCCGGTGATGCGCTCCATATCATATATCTCGTTGAGAATATCCTTCAAATCACTTCGCAAATCAAAACTCTGATTCAGCTCCTCCACGATGTCCAAACGACGATTGATTTTTGAAATATCGTTCAGCGGGTTGTCGATCCACTTGCGAAGCGTTCTTTTCCCGATGCTCGTCGTGGAATAATCCAAAATATCAAAGAGCGAATTCTTCTTCTGCCTTGTCGAAGCATTTTCGGTCAGCTCCAAATTTTTACGCGTATTGGGATCCAATTTCAAAAAATTGTTTTGCTCATACACCTGAATGCTGCGAATATTGTTTGACAAAACGCCCTGTGTCTCGCGAATGTAGCTGAGCACGATATCCATCGGCAAATCATATTCTTTTTCACATTCGACCTGTAAATTCTGACTCTCGATGAGCCGTCTTGAGATGCCCGATTCAAACTCATCCACAATCGTCAGCGTAATCGCATTTTGAACAATTTCCATATCCTTCTTGAGCAATCGACTCTTGTTGATTTGCGCAACCGTCTCGGGATGAATCAAAATCTCCTTCGGCTGAATTTGCAAAATAAAATCGCGCAAAGCCGAGTCCTCCAGCTTCGCTACATTGAGCTCGCCCGTCGTCACATCGATATAGGAAATATAAAAAAGTCCCTGATGATGAATCGCCATCAGATAGGAATCCTTGTATCCCTCAAGATTTTGGTCATTGACATTGGTACCCGGCGTGATGATGCGCACCACTTCACGCTTGACGATGCCTTTGACGGATTTGGGGTCCTCCACCTGCTCACAAATCGCCACTCTTTTTCCCGCGGCAATCAATTTTTGAATATAATTTTCAGCACTGTGATAAGGCACTCCGCACATGGGTGCCTTATCATCCGCGCCGTAGCTTTTGCCCGTCAGCGCAATTTCTAAAATTCGAGACGCCACCAAGGCATCTTCAAAAAACATTTCATAAAAATCGCCCAATCGAAAAAACAAAATCGCATCCTTATTCTGCTCTTTGATTTCCAAATACTGTTTCATCATTGGCGTTATATTCGACATTTTAATCCTCTTGTATCAACTCTCCCGTCATTGAAAATGACTTCGTATCTATAATTCGAACCTTTACCAATTCTCCAATCAAACCTTCGTGTCCTACAAAATTCACCGTCTTGTTTTGACGATTGCGCCCCATCAACACATTGTCATTCTTCTTGCTCTTGCCCTCGACCAAAATTTCAGTCACCTGACCGAGATAAGCGGAAGACTGATTCTCCGCCGCCTTGTTGACCGCATCGAGCAAACGGTTGAAGCGCTCCTTCTTCACCTCTTCGGGAATCTGATTCTCTCTTCTGTCCGCCGAAGTTCCCTTTCTTCTCGAATAAAGGAAAGTGAAAGCCAAATCGTATTGCGCCTTCTCCACCACATCGAGCGTTTCCAAAAAATCCTCTTCCGTTTCGCCCGGAAAGCCGACCATAATATCCGTCGTCAATGCCATATTCGGCATATACTTTCGTGCCAACTCAATCGTTTTGAGATAATCCTCCTTCGTATAGTGACGATTCATCTCGCGCAGCACCTTCGAGCTTCCCGATTGCACCGGTAGATGCAGCGATTCGCATACCTTGTCCAAACGAGCCATCGCCTTGAGCAAATCCTCGGAGATATCCTTTGGATGCGAAGTCATAAATCGAATTCGCTCCAAACCTTCCACCTCGTTCAATCGCTCGAGCAACTGATGGAAAGTAATCGGCTCATCCAGCGTCTTTCCGTAAGAATTGACATTCTGCCCGAGCAAAGTGATTTCTTTTACACCGCTTTCCACAAGCTGCTTCACTTCCCCGATGATATCCTCCGGCGTTCTGCTGCGCTCCCTTCCTCTCGTGTAAGGAACGATGCAGAAAGTACAGAAATTGTTGCAGCCGTACATGATATTCACAAATGATTTCAATTTATGGCGTCGAATGACCGGCAAGCCTTCGACGATTCGCCCGTCAATATCCCATACATCATAATTGCTCTCATGCTTTTGCAAATAAGTGTAAAGCATCTCCGGGAACTTATAAATATTATGCGTTCCGAATACCAAACTGACAAAAGGATAGCGCTTTTTAATTTCCTCGACCACATGCTTTTGCTGCATCATGCAACCGCAAACCGCAACAATCAAGTCGGGATTCTTCTCCTTCAACTTTTTCAGGATATTCAAATTCCCATACACCTTCAGCTCGGCATTTTCCCGAACCGCACAGGTATTAAAAATAATCAAATCCGCTTCTTCCGTGTGCTCGGTCAATTCATAACCCATCACATCAATCATCCCAAGCAGATTCTCTGTATCATGCTCATTCATTTGACATCCCCAAGTTTCCGTATATACCTTGGGCTTTGATTCAGGATATTCTATATCAATAATCTCTGCAATCTTACTTTGAAATTCAACCTGTCTGTCCAATTCATTCTGATCTACTAATAACGGTTTTCTCTTACTCACATTTCTCTCCTTCAAAATACTTCTATACGATTATACCATAGCAAGCCTTCAAAATAAAGTGGGATAAAGCGCAAGAATCAATTTGTTTGCCAAAATTTCAAGTGGCGATTTTTTCCTAAAAATCCACTTCTCCCACCGATTCAAATTTCTAATTTCCGCAGAAAATCACAAATTTATCTTCCTTCTTCATTTTGGCATAGCAAAATAAGCGATTTTTTGTTAGAATAGAATAGAATTCAGTACAGAAAGGAAAATTTATGGAGAATAAAACATTAGCCATTGTCAATGGAAACGAAATTAAAAAATCTGACCTCGACTTTATGTTTGCAAATCTCAGTCCGCAAGTTGGCAGCCAATTTATCGGACCGGAAGGAGAAAAAAAATTGCTGTCGGAGCTTATCAATCAAAAATTATTGCTCGTCGATGCGTTGGAAAGCAAAATGGATGCGAGTGAAGAATTTGAATTGGAACTTGCAAAACTCAAAGAGAATCTGCTTTCACAATTCGCCGTTAAAAAAATCATCGGCTCGGTAACAACCGACGAAGCGGAAGCAAAATCGTTCTACAACGAGCATCCGGAATATTTTATGTCGCCTGCACAAATTCGTGCAAGCCATATTCTCGTTTCGGAAGAAGAAAAGGCAAATCAGCTCTATGAGCAAATCCAAGGCGGTGCGGATTTTGCCGAATTGGCAAAGGACAACTCAAGCTGCCCTTCCTCATCCGTCGGCGGCGATTTGAACTACTTCGGAAAAGGTCAGATGGTTCCTGAATTTGAAGAAGCCGCTTTTGCACTTGAAATCAATCAGGTTTCCAAGCCGGTCAAAACACAATTCGGATATCATCTTATTCAGTTGACCGACAAAAAAGAAGAAGACAAAGTGCCGTTTGAGCAAGCGAAAGAAAATATCATTCAGAATTTGACCGCGCAAAAACAGCATGACACTTACAATGCACATTTGGAAGAACTTCGAAAAAAATATAAAGTCGAAATCAGCGAATAAATCATAAAGGGAGCTTAGCTCCTTTTTTGTTTCAACAAAAAAAGAGAACCCGTTCGGATTCCCTTAAATTCATTTTAAGAAAGCAGCTTTTTGACCATTTCGTTGATTCGTTTTCCGTCAGCTCTGCCTTTTGCCACTTCATTCACTTTACCCATAATTTTGCCCATATCCTTCATCGATTGAGCATTTGTCGCTTGAATTGCGTCAGATACGATTTTTTCCAATTCGTCATCTGTCAGTTGTTTTGGAAGATAAAAAGCCAATAATTCTATTTCTTGCTTCGTTTGCTCGATAAGGTCTTCACGGCCCGCCTTTTCAAATTCAGCCAGTGCATCTTTGCGTTGCTTTTGCTGTTTTGAAATGATGTCCAAAATATCATCATCCGTCAACTCGACTCGTTCGTCAACCTCTTTTTGCTTTATTGCCGCTCTAATCATCGTAATAACGGATTTCTTGATACTGTCCTTGTTCTTCATCGCGTCTTTAAGATCCGTCATCAATTTTTCATTCAGCGTCATTTTCTTCACCTTCTATCAACTATCTTTTTTTCTTTCTTGCAGCTTCAGCTTTTTTCTTTCTTTTTACACTCGGTTTGTCGTAGTGCTCTCTTTTTCTAACCTCTGCCATTACACCGGAAAGAGCGCATTGACGCTTAAATCTTCTAAGTGCACTATCCAGAGTTTCATTTTCTTTTACTCTTACTTCTGT
>JAUNKE010000089.1 GCA_030532905.1 Peptostreptococcaceae bacterium | reverse complement strand
TTTTACACCTTTTTTCACTTCATCTCTAAATTATTATTCTGCATGCAAATATACAACAAAGTCGCCGTTTTATGATTATGATTATGATTTGGAGTCCGGTTTCAAGGTTTAAGATTCAATGCTCCGGATTTTGGGTTTTGAATTCGAATTTCTTCGATTTTCTTTTCATCTATAAACTTGGACTTCAGATTCCCGACTTCCATTTCTAATTTAGTGCCTGCTCATTAACCACTCTTCAAAAACATTTTCGTGCAAAAAACACATATTATCGCTCAAAACACTTGAAACACGATGTTCTGAATACAATCTGAAGATGTGTGATTATGATTTTCATCTAGGTGCACATCATATCATATTCTAAAGTGCACGGTTTTTCGCATAGAATGCTGTTTTTCCTTGCACTTGAACAGTAGTAAAAATCAGTGGATGTATTGTAAAATCAAATATTCAAGCTACTATGAGCAGACACTAATTTAGTTCGCGTTTTACTGTGCCATTTGCATGTCGGATCGCTTCCGGATTTTTCATCCGGTTTTTCAACTCCGTTTACTTCTTGAAATGCTCGACCTGTCCGAAAACATCCCAAATGACTTCCTGCAAAGTTTTTTTCTCCACCGTCTTGATATGCTCGAAATGAACTTTACGGCTGAAACTTCCTTTTGCTACATAAACTCTATCGAAGCCCATGCGGTCGAGTTCGCGAATGCGTTGCTCCAGCGACGGCACTTTTTTGAGCTCGCCGGTCAATCCCACATCGCCGATAAATACATAGTTGTTCGGAATCGGTTTTTCGGAAAAAGAGGACACGATGCTCATCATGATGCCGAGATTGATGGCATTTTCTTTCACCTTCAAGCCGCCCGTTGTTTTGATAACGACATTTTTGTTGAGCAAATTGAATTTTGCCCGCTGCTCCAAAATACTGATTAGAATATTGAGTTGGTCGCGCTTGAGTCCTTCCGCGATTCTTGTCGGATAAGGCATGAAGGAGGTCGAAACCAGACTTTCGATTTCCAAAATCACCGGTCTCGTTCCCTCGCGCACGACCGTCAGCGCTGAGCCGGACACTCTATCTTTTTCATCGCGTATCGTCATAAAGTATTCGGATGGATTATCGATGGAAAGCAAGCCTTCTTCCGTCATCGTGAAGAAGCCCATCTCGCCGGTGCTGCCGAATCGATTCTTCGTGCTCTGTAGCTCGCGCAGCTCTTCTTCGCTCTCTCCCTCGATGACCAAGACGGTATCCACGAGATGCTCCAGTGCACGCAAACCCGCCATCTCTTCATTTTTATTCATCTGTCCGACCAAAATCACCGCGCGCGGTCTTTGCTTGTTCTTCGCAATTCGAACCATCGCATTGGCACATTCCATTGTCTGTGTCGGTGAGCCGGCGCGGGACGGAAGTTGCTCTTCCAATGTAAAAGTTTGAATCGAATCGACGATAACAAGGTCGGGGTCAACGACATCGACCTGAGCCAGCACATGGTCCATCGAATTGTCGGTGACAATCCAAATATTTTCGGAAATATTTTTGAGAATTCTTTCCGCTCTCGATTTGATCTGTGAATCGCTCTCTTCGCCGGATGCGTAGAGCACTTTTTTGCCTTGACTTGCCAAATCCTGCGCCACTTGCAACAACAAGGTGGATTTTCCGGCGCCCGGCTTGGCGGTGATAATGGTGACGGAATCTCGAACGATGCCTCCACCCATCACACGATTGAATTCGTTGAGCTGACTGATGATGCGATTGCTGTTTTCCATCTTCACATCGCTGAGGCGCATCGTATCGACATTTTTGCTTTTGGTTTCCGCAACTCTGCTGCTCGTTTTTTTCGCCGCCACTTCAAATTCTTCAATCGTTCCGTAAGAACCGCAACCAAAACATTTTGCACTCCATTTCACATTTTCATAGCCGCATTTATTGCAACGGTAGACTTTTTTCGTTTTCATACTTTACCTTTTTAAATCATTTTCATTCAGTTTTCCTACATTTTTTTTATAACCCTACTTTATTTTCAGATTACAATATACATGTAGCAAGTAAAAGCTATGCTACATGGTTTTTCTTCTCTATTAGGTTCAAACGAACTAACCCCTATTGTCTGTAATGTGATAGATTGCTCCCAAAAGTCTATCCATTAGACAGTTGAAAAAGACCCCTAAGAAAACAAGTCAAATCCCCTGACTTGTTTTCTATTTGCGCAAAAATGCGCTTTTTTTATTTGAGTCTTTTATATTCAGTTTTCATACCAAAACCTGATAACCCATAGATGAAAATGTTTATTCCGTTCCGATGAAACGGCGGAAAGAAGATATCTTCTGCCCTACAAAGCGGGAATCAAAGAACGGTTATTCAAAATACAAATTGTTAACTGTTTTTTCGAATAGTATCAGCTCGTTTTACAAGTTTTTTCACACTTCATATAGGAATCGATATTTCGGATTGACCGGTTCTGCGGATTGAATGATGGCACCGCCGAGACAGATTTCTCCATCGTAAAGCACTGCGACCTGCCCCGGTGTCACCGCCTTGACGGGATAATCGTAGGTAATTTTAAGCTTGCCCTCTCCCGCATCGGTTACGGTTACGGGAATATCCTCCTGACGATATCGAAATTTCGCCGTACATTTCATTGGAAGCTCGGACGGCTCATCCAAAGTCCAAATCATTTCATCGGCTATCAGACTTTTGGTGAACAGCGATTCATGCTTGTCCCCCTGCGCTACATACAAAATGTTTTCTTTCAATCCCTTGCCGACGACGAACCATGGCTCGCCCGTTCCGACGCCGCCGATTCCGATTCCGCGGCGCTGTCCGTAGGTGTAATGAATCAATCCGCTGTGCTCTCCGAGAAGCTGCCCGTCAACCGAGCGAATCTCACCTTTTTTCGCCAGCAGATATTTGTCCAAAAACAAATCAAAATCTCTTTCGCCGATAAAGCAAATTCCTGTCGAATCTTTTTTGTTGGCGGTCGCCAAATGATTCGCCTGCGCAATTTCCCTCACCCGACTCTTCGGCAATGCTCCAATTGGAAAAATCGTGCGTGATAACGCGCGCTGTCCGATGCGCGACAAAAAGTAGGTTTGGTCTTTGTTGTGGTCGGCACCGCGCAGCAGATAAAATTTGTCGCCGCGTTTTTCAACTCGTGCATAATGTCCCATTGCAATATAGTCGCCTTCAAGCTTGAGCGCGTAGTCCAAAAATGCGTTGAATTTGATTTCCGTATTGCACATGACATCGGGATTGGGCGTTCTGCCCGCATGATATTCTTTTAGGAAATAGGTGAAGACTCTATCCCAATATTCTTTTTCAAAATTGATGGTGTAGTACGGAATGTCCAACTGAGACGCGACGCGCCCGACATCCAAATAATCTTCGGTTGCCGTACAAACGCCGCCTTCGTCCTTCTCATCCCAATTTTTCATAAACAATCCGACCACATCATAGCCCTGTTCTTTCAAAAGAAGGGCGGAAATTGACGAATCCACCCCTCCACTCATTCCAAGAATGACTCTTTTTTTCATGTCGCTCCAATCTATTTCAGAATTTCTTCCATTTGGTTCAACAATTCTTCAAATCGTTTCATCGCGGATTCAATCGGTCCGGTTTGACTCATATCCACGCCCGCAATTTTGAGCGCATCAACCGGATATTTGCTGCCGCCGCATTTCAAGAAATCGATATAGTTTTCAACCGCCGGTTTTCCTTCGTTGAGTATCTTCTGCACAATCGCAGTCGCTGCGGAATAGCCCGTCGCGTATTTATACACATAGAATGAATGGTAGAAATGAGGAACTCTCGCCCATTCCACCGAAATATAATCATCCAGCTCCACATTGTCGCCGAAGTATTTGCGGTTGAGTTTCAAATAATTGTCGCAAAGGAAGTCCACCGTCAAGGTTTCGCCGTTCTCGACCGCTTCGTGAATCAGCAATTCAAATTCCGCAAACATCGTTTGTCGGAAAATCGTCGAGCGGAATCCTTCCAAATACATATTGATATGATATAATTTTTCTTCATCGCTCTTCGCATGTTGCAAGAAATAATTTGCGAGCAATCCTTCGTTTACGGTCGATGCCACTTCCGCTACAAAGAGCGAATACTCGGCATAGTGGAACGGCTGCGTCTTTCTCGCATAGAGTGAATGCATCGAGTGACCCATCTCGTGAACCAAGGTGAATACATCGCGATTCGTATTGTCGTAGTTGAGCAAAATATACGGCATGCTCATATAAGAACCGAAGGAGTATGCTCCGCTTCGCTTTCCTTTGTTCTCATAGACATCAATCCAACCGTCCGCGATTCCCTGATTCATATTCGAAAGATAATCTTCGCCGAGCGGTTTTAGTGCCTCTCGCATGATGTCCAATCCTTTTTCATAAGGAATGGTCTCATCCTCGATTTCAAACAGCGGCACATACATATCGTACATGCGAAGCTTGTCGAGTTTGAGCATTTTCTTTCGAAGCTCCAAATAGCGCTGAAGCGTCGGCACATGCTTGTTGATAACCTCAATCAGATTTTTATATAAAGAAACCGGTACATTGTCGGGATAGAGCACTTTTTCAAGCGCCGAGCCGTAATTTTTCAGCTTCGCCTTGAGCACATCGGTCTTTACGGAGTAGCCCAAAGTGGTTGCAATCGTATTTTTGTGCGCACGAATCTCGCCGAGCAATCCTTCATAAGCCTGCTTTCGAACATCTCTGTCCTTTGACACCATAAAAGTTCCGTAGCTTCCGTTGGTCAGCGGCAACTCATTTCCGTCCGGCAGCTTTACGGTGCCGAACTGCATATCCAAATTCGACAGCATGCCGAAAGCCTCGTAGCTCGCTTCAAAAATCGGATTCACCTGTGACAACAGTCTTTCTTCGGTCTCGCTCAAAGTATGTTTTTCATATCGGAACAGTTCGTCCAAAGAGAATTCATATTTTTTGAGTCCCGGATTTTTCTCCATAAATGCCTTGATATCATCGTATTTTACGGAAAGTAATTCCGGATTCACAAATGCCATGGACGCCGATACTTCCGCATAGAGTCGCTGCGATTGGTCTGAGCGAACGACGGAGTTTGCCACCGAGCTGTTCTCGTCTCGCTTCATCTGTGCGAATGCCGCCAAATCGCTGAGTTTCATTCTGATTTCATTCATCGCATCCAATGCGGCAAGCAGAGTATCCGCATCCTTGGTCAATTTTCCCTGATATTTTTGAAAATCCTTCGCAAGCTTTTGCACTTCATCATGCTGCTTGCTCCAAGATTCGTCCGTGTGCATTTTGGATAATGCCCATTGATATTGCTCTTGTATGTCTTTTCGCTCTTTTTGCATAATTACCCCCGTATAACTTTCGTTATACTTCCTTTCTTCTTTTTCTTCTTTTGTTGAGAGAAGTCCTATCAAGCTTATTCGTCAACTTGCAGAAAAACTCTTCTCGTTTTTGACACTACAACCAGTATATCACAAAAATAAATTTCGTTGTAGCTATTTGAAAAAACAAGTTTGAAGACGAAGAATTTTTCAAAACAAAAACAACAAATCCGTAGGCACTTTACCGCTTTGAATTTGTTGTTTTGATTTTCGTTGAAATTTTCTACGAATCCGTCGGTTCGCTTTCAAAATTTCTTGCCGACTTTTTATTACCGATTTCAATTTGCCGGATTCATCGGCGAAATGAAAATCCGGATTGACAGAACATTTTAATCGGAATTTCTTATCGGCTTTTGACTTTTGAAACGAGAAGTGCTTAGTTTTTCGCTTTATCCAGCGCAGCCTGAGCCGCCGCTTTGATTCCGTTGGAAGTGAAGGTCGCTCCGGATACCGAATCCACCTGTGTCGATTGCGCACTCAAAATGCTGTTGATGACCGCTTTCGCATCGTTGAGATATTCCGGATCATCCGCGCTGTCGGTTACGGAAAGCGCTGTAATTTTGTCTCCTTGAATCGTCAAGCTGACCGTAATGTTGCCGTCATATCCCTTACCGGTTCCTGAATAAGTTCCGTCCTTGTATTTGGATGCCGGTTTGCTCTCCTCTTTCTTTTCTTCCTTCTTCGGCTCTTCCTTTTTTGTTTCTTCTTTTT
>JAUNKE010000014.1 GCA_030532905.1 Peptostreptococcaceae bacterium | reverse complement strand
GACTAACTTCTACTTTGACTCCCGCCAAGTGGAAATTACTTTTTCACTTTAGGATTGTGTTTTCTATGTAAAAAAATCTTGATAAAGTATCGTGAATATGTTAGAATGTTAAAGATTGGGAGTAGATGGGTGCTGGTGTGCCCGCCAGTCTTCAAAACTGGTTCGAGGGGTTAGTAGCTTCTTGGGTGGGTTCGATTCCCACATATTCCCGCCATTTTTTTGTTCAAAAATCGCAATGCGTAAAATATTTGGAGGTATTGATGAAAGTATTAGTTATTAACTGTGGAAGTTCATCGCTGAAATATCAATTGATAAATATGGCCGATGAATCCGTTTTGGCAATTGGATTGGTTGAGAGAATTGGAATTGAAGGTTCCGTACTTAAACATGAAATTCCGGGCATGGATAAGGTGATTATCGAAACACCGATGCCTGACCACAAAGTTGCGCTTGAAATCGTAATGAATGCGTTGGTAAATCCTGAGCATGGCGTAATCAAGAGCATGGATGAAATTTCTGCGGTAGGACATCGTGTGGTACATGCCGGAGAAAAATTCGCATCATCCGTTGTGATTACCGATGAAGTAATCAAAGCATTGGAAGAAACCATCGAGCTTGCTCCTCTTCACAACCCGCCAAATCTAATCGGGATTAGAGCTTGCCAGGAGATTTTACCGAATGTACCGATGGTAAGCGTTTTTGATACGGCTTTCCATCAAACAATGCCGGCATCTTCCTTTATTTATGCATTGCCATACGAATATTACAAAGAGTTCGGTGTGAGAAGATACGGTTTCCACGGAACAAGCCATAAATATGTCAGCCAACGCGCAGCGGAAATGCTCGGCAAAGACATCAATGATTTGAAAATCATCACTTGCCATTTAGGAAACGGCGCATCCGTAGCGGCGGTTCAACATGGTAAAGTAGTCGATACATCCATGGGATTCACTCCGCTTGAAGGATTGATTATGGGAACGAGAAGCGGAGATATGGATCCGGCTATCGTAACTTTCCTGATGGGCAAATTGAATCTCGGCGCAGCGGAAGTAAATGATATCATGAACAAGAAATCGGGAGTTCTCGGAATTTCCGGAGTAAGTTCGGACTTCAGAGATATCGAAAAAGCGGCATCCGAAGGGAACGAAAGAGCACAGCTTGCGCTTGAAACTTATTACAAGCGTGTAAAAAAATACATCGGCGCTTACATGGCGGAGATGGGCGGCGTGGATGCGATTGTATTCACTGCAGGTCTTGGAGAAAATTCAATCGACGCGAGAAAAGAAATCTGCAGCGGATTGGAAGGTCTCGGAATCGTAATCGACGATGCAAGAAATAATGTAAGAGGAAAAGACACATTGGTATCTTCCGACCGTTCAAAAGTTGCGGTATTCTGTATCCCGACAAATGAAGAGTTGATGATTGCGAGAGATACGAAAGAGCTTGTCGGATAACTGTAAGGCAGTTTTACTTGACAAAGCCGAAAGCTTTCTGTATAATATTGTTGTTAATTTAGAGGTGAAAAGATGAATCTTAGTTCAATACTTGATGGTGACAGGAAAACTCTGAATGTGGACACCTGCTTGGAACCGATTGAACTTGACAATGAGCATGGTATTCGTTATTTGTCACCACTTAATATCAAGGGCATTATCAGAAATACAGGCAATCATTTGGAATTGGAAGGCAAGATACTAACCGAGATTTCCGTGGACTGTGCACGATGTCTTGCGGAAGTAAATATCCCGGTCGATTTGGAGATTCATGCCGTCTTAATGACGGAAGAACAAAGAACTTGGGATGATGAATTCGACAGCTTCATTCTTGACGGAGCGGAGCTGGATTTGAAGGAGCTTGCCACATCGGAAATTCTACAATTTATTCCGATTCAGCCTCTTTGCAGCGAAGAATGTAAAGGTCTTTGCTCGGGCTGTGGAAAAAATTTGAATGAAGAAGAATGTACTTGCGAAGAGCGGACTGATAGTAGATTTGATATATTAAAAGAACTGTTAAAATAAAGGAGGTGGAGATAAATGGCAGTACCAAAGCGAAAAACAGCTAAATCGGCAACACGCTCAAGAAGAGCGGCAACAATGCAAATATCTGCAAAAGGATTGGTGAAGTGCCCACAGTGCAACGAGCCGAAACTATCTCACAGAATGTGTCCTGAATGTGGATACTACAATGGTCGAGAAGTTGTAGAGAAGTAATTGACAGGCATGTAGTGAACCGCTACATGCTTTTTTATTAATGTTCATCGGATAAATCTTAAACAAATGGTGGAGTAAGATGAAAATAGCGATAGATGCCATGGGAGGCGATTACGCGCCGCAGGAAATGGTCAAAGGTGCATTGCTTGCCCTTGAAAAAGAAAAAAATATGGAACTCATCCTTGTCGGTGACGAAGAAAAAATCAATAAAGAATTGGAGAATCTTTCGGCGGATAAAAATAAGATTCGAATCATTCATGCGCCGGAAGTGATAGGATTTGACGAGCAGCCGACGGTGGCGATTCGAAAGAAAAAAAATTCGTCCATCGTAGTCGGGCTCAATCTCGTAAAAAATAAGGAGGCGGATGCTTTTGTCAGCGCAGGCTCAACCGGCGCGTTGCTGGCGGGCGGTCTTTTTATACTCGGAAGAATCAAGGGGGTGAGCAGACCGGCATTGACCGTTTTTATTCCGACGCCGAAAGGAAATCCGATGTTGCTGGATGTCGGAGCGAATGCCGATTTGAAAGCGAAGAGTCTTCGCGAGTTTGCCATCATGGGCTCGCTCTACGCTGAAAAAATCGTCGGCAAAAAAAATCCGAAAGTCGCTTTGCTGAACAACGGCTCGGAAGAAGGAAAAGGCTCGGAGTTGACGAAGGAATCGTACAAAATGATTGCATCTCAGAGCGAAATCAACTTTGTCGGAAATATTGAAGGGCGAGATATACCGGAGGCGACTGCCGATGTTATCGTGACGGACGGATTTACCGGCAATGTATATATCAAAACGGCGGAAGGTGTTGCCAACATTATTATGAGCACGCTCAAAGAAAGTTTTCTTTCATCATTCAAGGGAAAGATTGCCGCATTGCTGATGAAAAATGATTTGAAAAAACTCAAATCCACCTTCAATTCGGAAGAAATCGGCGGGGCACCTTTTCTTGGGGTTGACGGAATTCTTATCAAAGCGCATGGAAATTCCAATGCCTTTGCTTTTTCCAATGCGATTTTTCAGGCGAAAAGAGCACTGGAAGCCAATTATATCGACGAATTGAAAGAAAAAATCGCAGCCGTCACCGACGAGCAGGAGCAGGAATAAATTTTATACCGCAACCTATCGGGAAAAAGTTGGCAACGGTTTGTATTTGAATAACCGTTCTATGTTTCTCGACTTGTACGAAGCGGAAAAGAATTTTTCTATATTTTATCATTTTTTAGTATAAATACTGAATTTGTATTGTTGCTCGGATGTAGCCGGTGATTTCGGATTTTATTTGATATAATGCGGATTAAATGATATACTGTACTGAATAGAATGGGAGGTAATTATGAACGAGAATATAACCATATCGGAAGAGGTAATCGTAACGATAGCGAATATTGCAGCCAAAGAAGTAAAAGGAGTTGCCGGTTTGCACTCCGGAATGGTCGATGCCATTTTGGATAAAGTGAAAGGAAGCAACTTGAGCGGCGGCGTATCGGCGGCAATGCTCGATGACGATGTAAAAGTAACCGTTGTGCTTAATGTCGCTTATGGCGAAAAAATTTATAAAGTAGCGGAAAAAGTACAGGAAAATGTAAAAAATGCAATCGAGTCCATGACGGATAAACATGTATCCGAAGTGAATATTCATGTTCATGGCGTCGTTGTAACATCGGACAAGTCCGATAAATAGCGGAGAAAAAATGAGCAAAAATAAAAAAAGTCAAGCGGTGACCAGACGAATGCAGCGTGAAATGGCGGTACAGCTTTTGTTTGAAATGAAAGCGCAGCGTGAAGAAAACGAAGCCTTTGTCCAAAACTATTTTGAAAGCAGAGAGATGGACGAGCGGGAATATGCTTATGTTGCCAAAGTCGCGCGAGCCTATATTCAGGAAATGGACACCATTGAAAAAATTATTCAGGAGAATATTCACGGTTGGCGAGTGGAGCGCGTCGGCAAGATGGAAATCAGCATCATTCGGGTGGCAACGGTGGAGATGTTGTTTTTTGAAGATGTGCCGCCCGCCGTATCCATTAACGAAGCGGTCGAAATCACGAAACGATTTGCGGACGAAATCGCTTATAAATTTGTCAACAAAGTATTGCGCAATATTTTAGAAGCGAAGCAATAAATGGCTATCGTTTTGCTGACGGATAAAATGATTGCAAAAACCTTTGTATTTTTCCAAAAAACGACAAAAGTTATTGACAATAAGTCTAAATAAGAGTATAATTTATCAACAAGCAATGATTAAGGAACATTTATACATTTTGATTTACAGAGAAAAAGCGGTGCTGAGAGCTTTTATTCAATCGTATAAAATGACCACCTTATAGCACTCAGTAATGATGAGCGGGTATGCCCGATACAGCTAACAGAGTACAAAATTGGGTGGAACCACGTTTACGCGTCCCATGGATTGATAGTCCATGGGCTTTTTTATTATAAAAAATAAGGAGTAATTATGATTAGTATTGAATTGAAAGACGGCTCAAAAAGAGCATACGAAAGCGGTGTGAAAGTTTTCGACATCGCATCATCCATCAGTGAAGGATTGGCAAGAGATATTGTCGGAGCGAGGCTCAACGGAAGAGTTGTTGAACTCAACACACCGATTGAAGAAGATGGAAAAATTGAATTTCTGAAGTTTTCCGAGATGGACGGAAAAGATATTTTTTGGCATACTTCGACTCATATCATGGCGCAGGCAATCAAAAGATTGTATCCGGAAGCGAAACTTGCCATCGGACCGGCTTTGGAAAACGGCTTTTACTATGATGTCGATTTGGACTATCGACTCACCAACGAAGATTTGGAAAAAATCGAAGAAGAAATGAAAAAAATCGTAAAAGACGGATATGAAATCAAACGATTTGAATTGCCGGTTGACGAAGCGATCGCATTGATGAAATCAAAAAATGAAGATTACAAAGTAGAGCTGATTGAAGATATTGCCGATCGAGGAGAAAATATTTCCTTCTATGAGCAGGGAGAATTTGTTGACCTTTGTGCCGGACCGCATCTTGCGAATGTAAAAAAAGTAAAAGCTTTCAAACTGACAAGCGTGGCGGGCGCATATTGGCGAGGAGACCAGAGCAACAAGATGCTTCAAAGGGTCTATGGAATTTCATTTGAAAAGAAAAAAGACCTTGATGAATATTTGCATATGTTGGAAGAGGCGAAAAAGCGTGACCATCGAAAAATCGGACGCGAAATGGATTTGTTTACCGTACTTGAAGAAGGTCCGGGCTTCCCATTCCTGCTTCCGAACGGAGCAATTCTTAAAAACAATCTGATGGCTTACTGGCGTGAAGTGCATCGCAAGGCGGGATATATCGAAGTGGAAACTCCGATTATTTTGCGTCGTCAGCTTTGGGAAACATCGGGTCACTGGTTCAACTACAAAGAAAATATGTACACCGTACAAATCGACGATGAGGATTATGCAATCAAACCGATGAACTGTCCGGGCGGAATGTTGGTTTACAAAACCAAGATGCGTTCTTATCGAGACTTCCCGATTCGAATGGGAGAAGTGGGACGAGTGCATCGACACGAGTTGTCCGGCGCGTTGCATGGTTTGATGCGCGTGCGTGCGTTTACTCAAGACGATGCTCATATCTTCATGTTGGAAGAGCAAATCAAGGACGAAATCAAAGGTGTAACCGCTTTGATTGATGAGATGTATAAAAAATTCGGTTTCACATACCATGTGGAACTTTCGACAAGACCGGAGAAATTCTTAGGCAAGATTGAAGACTGGGATAGAAATGAGGCAACGCTCAAAGAGGCGCTTGAGGAGCTCGGTCTGGATTATAAAATCAACGAAGGCGACGGCGCATTCTACGGACCGAAAATCGACTTCCATCTTCGCGATGCAATCGGGCGTACTTGGCAATGCGGAACAATTCAGCTGGATTCCCAATTGCCGGAGCGTTTTGATTTGACCTATATCGGGAAAGACGGCGAAAAGCATCGTCCGATTATGATTCACCGAGTAGCTTACGGAAGTTTGGAGCGATTCATGGGAATTTTGATTGAGCATTATGCGGGCAAATTCCCGGTATGGCTTGCACCGGTTCAGGCAAAAATTTTGCCGATTTCCGAAAAATTTATGGATTATGCAAAAGAAATCGAGCAAAATCTGTTTGATGCAGGCGTGCGAGTTGCACTCGACAACCGCGCGGAAAAAATCGGATATAAGATTCGTGAAGCGCAAATGGAAAAAGTACCTTATATGATTATCGTCGGTGAAAAGGAAGTGGAGGAAAATAATATTTCCATCCGACTTCGCGAAACCGGCGAGACCATTTCGATGAGTGTCGATGAATTTAAGCACAAAGTGGTTGAAGAAAATAACAGTAGAGCATAATTGGAATTGATGTACCGACTTTCAAAAGTCAGAGCTGAAATCTGACGATTGGAAGTCGGTTTTTTGCAATCTGTGATTGATAAAAGCGCATATATTTGATAAAATAAAAAGAAAATAGAAAAACAGGAGGACCCGATGATAAAATATATAGAAGAAATGTTGATCAATGCAGATCCGTCCTCAAATATAGTTGTTGACAACGGATTTTTGATTCGTTGTTACAATACGAATAATCTATGCACCATCAATATGCTTGTTCACGAGCATGGTGCAAGATATGCGGATATTATAAAATCGCATATTGAAAGACTGAGTAAATTGAGTATCAATCCATGCTATCGAATCGTACATGAATCATCTTATCAAAATTTGGATTTGGAACTGGTACGCAACGGTTTTGATGTGGTGGAGCGTGGAGCGGTCATGGCATTGCGCATTGAAAATATGGAGCGCGAGCTATTTGCCTTCGCCAACTTCTACGAGCAGGGAATCATGATTGATGATGTGTTGACGGATGAGTGGATTGATGACTATCGTTATATGACGGGAATGGAGAAAGGACATGGCGATTTGTTTGAGAGCAATCTCAAAAATTCGTTGGAAGATAAGATGTTCTTCGTGCTTCTCCAAAAAGATCGCCTGATTGCGATGGGATATTCCACCTTCAGCGGCGAATATATGATTGTCAACGATATTTTCGTCGATGAGCGATATCGAAATTTGGATTACGGCAAAAGATTGCTCAAAGCGATGCTCATCAAAGGGCTGCTTCGGGGATGCAAGGTGGCGCTTTGCGAAATCCGAGAGGAGCAGGAGCATGCTCTCAAGATGATAACGCAGGAAGGATTTGAGCGTCTATACAGCTATCAATATCGCGGAAAGAGCATTTTTTAGAAAAAAGATTGACAAAATGCTTCGACATCGGTATAATATGTAGTGTTGATTAAGTAGAGGTCCGCTCTCACCCTACAACTTCGAGTTCATAGGGTTACGAAATTATGAAGCAAATTCATTTTATTTTGGCGGATTTTTTTACAATCCGTCTTTTTTTATTGATTTTTTGATAATCAAAATTATGGAGGTGAACATTATCAAAGAGCAGCAAATCAATGAGCAAATTCGTGACAAGGAAATTCGTCTAATTGGTTCGGATGGTGAACAGTTAGGAATTATGTCGAGTCGAGACGCTCAAGCTTTGGCTAATGAAAAAAATCTTGATCTGGTAAAAATATCGCCTAATGCCAATCCACCGGTATGCAAAATAATGGATTACGGCAAGTATAAGTATGAGGCTTCAAAGAAGGAAAAAGAGGCTCGAAAGAAACAAAAAGTAGTTGTACTGAAAGAAATTCGACTTCGACCTTCGATTGAAGACAACGATTTGAAAACAAAGGCAAAGAATGCAGCAAAATTCCTAGAGGCAGGAGATAAAGTCAAAGTGGCTGTTAGATTTCGAGGAAGAGAATTGGGCCATAAGGAAATTGGTTATCAGGTAATCAAGACTTTTGTTGAACTGGTTGGAGATGCCGGAACACCGGATAAAGATCCAAAATTTGAGGGCAATAACTTGGTTCTGACATTGGAACCAAAGAAAAAAATATAAGGAGGATGAAGTTATGCCGAAAATGAAAACTCATCGTGGAGCGAACAAGCGATTCAAAGCAACTGGAAGTGGTAAGTTAAAGAGAGCAAAAGCTTTCAAAAGACATATACTGACTAAGAAAAGTGCTAAGACAAAAAGAAACCTTAGACAAGCAGGTATTGTAACAAAAGGTGATCAATCAAGAATTGAAAGATTGCTACCATATATCTAGGAGGAGGCTGACATGGCAAGAGTAAAAAGAGCGTTAAACGCACGAAAAAAACATAAAAAAGTATTGAAATTGGCAAAAGGATTCAGAGGAGCAAGAAGCAAACTGTTCAGACCGGCGAATGAATTCGTAATGAAATCCCTTGCACATTCATATAAAGGGAGAAAACTTAAGAAAAGAGATTTCCGTAAGCTTTGGATTGCAAGAATCAATGCGGGAACGAGACAATACGGACTCAGCTATTCAAAGTTCATGAACGGATTGAAAAAATCAAATATCAATATCAACAGAAAAATGCTTTCTGAAATGGCAATTCATGATGCGGAAGGTTTCAAGCAATTAGTGGAAACTGCAAAGAAAGCTCTAGCTTAATCAATCGGGGATGTAGAATTACATCCTTTTTTGTTACCCGAAAATCAAAACAAGGATGTAAGAAGACTTCGATGGATGCAGAAACATCTTTTTACTCAAAAATCTCAATAGAAGCGGATTGAACGAATAGGCGAAGTAAAAAGCGATTGTACGATTGCAAATGAAAATGCTTTGTCTTATAATAAGATAAACGCTTTGAAAAAAATTGCTCAGATGCGATTAGGGAAATTTTGTAAATGATTATGATGCAAAAAAAGAATTTTATAAGAAAGATTTGTCTTTGCCTAGCCATGCTGCTTATTTTTCAGACGGTTGCGTGCAGCAAAGAAAAAAAGGATTACGGGGTATTCATCGGGCTTGAGCCGGAAAGTTTGGAGCAGCTTTTTGACTATAAGAAGGTGGTCATCGATGCGAGCTATTATTCCGAAGAAGATATCAGGCGATTGCATCAACACGGCGTGAAGGTGTATTCTTATCTGAATATCGGTTCGCTGGAAGAATTTCGGGATTTTTATGCCGAGTTTGAGCATCTGGTAATCGGAGATTACAAGAACTGGGATGACGAGCAATGGGTCGATGTTTCGGATGAAGGTTGGCAAAGGAATATCGATTTGCAAGCGCAGGATTTTGTTCAAAAAGGAGTGGACGGATTTTTCTTGGATAATGCGGATGTGTATTATCACTTTCCGGATGAAAAAATCTTTCAAGGACTGCTGTCGATTTTCGCGAATTTGAATCGATTGGAAAAAGAGCTGATGGTCAATGGCGGCGACTTTTTTGTCACCAAAGCTTTGCTTGAGGAGCAAAATCCGTCGATACGAATCGACGCGGTCAATCAGGAATGTGTTTTTACGAATATTGATTTTGAGAAAAAGGAATTGATTCTTCAAGAGGAAGAAACTTCGGATTACTACAAGGAATATTTACAAAAATGCAAGCGGAAAAATATTGAGATTTACCTGACTGAATATGCGAAAGACAAGTCCGGTGAGAAGCAAATCGCCGAATACTGCAAGCAGCATGGATATGAATATTTTATTTCGGAAAGCATCAATCTGGACGATGCGCGGTAAGCGAATTTGAAGTTTGAAAAATCCGTTGACTTATTGAAGAACAGTGGTTTATATCACAATGAAGGTAATATTTTAAGTGGATTCATCCGTTTTGGTGGCGAAGATGAAAATAAAATGTGACGATATTTCAAAAGTCTATCGAATCAAATTAAATAAGAGCTCTTCAAAGGACATCAGCGCTTTAAAAAATATTTCTTTTGCGATAGAAAGCGGAGAAATAGTAGGTCTGATCGGCTTGAACGGCGCCGGCAAATCGACGCTGATTAAGATTATTTGCGGTGTCCTTCATCCGACTTCGGGAAGAATTGAGATTATAAATGACGGCAAGGCTTTGACCGAAGATGCAATCAAACAATATGTCGGGGTGCTGATCGGACATCGGGGGCAACTGTGGAATGATTTGTAAATGGAATCGGTGCCGGGGCTTTTTCCGCTCCGGAATAAAAATTCAAACGATGGACTTCGGCATATTGTTCGATTTGGTTATCAAGACGATTTTAAGATATGTGATACTGACATTTTTGTGGACTGCAATTTTCTACAATCAATCGTCAATATCCGTCTGGGATTTCCAATCCATCCATAAATATATCGCGGCGATGGTATTTACAACTTCCTTGTTCTCTTATCCGAATATTTATTTTGTAAGCAGGGAGATAAAAACGGGAAATATTGTAAATGCATTGTCTAAACCGTACAATTATCCTTTGTCGATATTTATGAAGAATCTCGGCATCGTCTGTTTCAATTTTTTATTGCTCAGTCCATTATTCTTTATCTATACGGCTGTGTTTTCTTCGGTGAGCGTAAAAGAGTTGTCTCTGTTTTTGATGTCGGCGGTTTTGGGCATCATCACCTACATATTGTTTGACATAAATATGGCGCTGTTGACTTTTTGGACGGAATCGGATTGGGGTATTTCATTGTTGAAAAATGCGATTTTATTTTTCTTCACCGGCAGATTATTTCCGCTCGATTTTTTGCCGAGTGGAATTTATCTTATTTTTAGACGCCTACCTTTTGCCGGTATGACTTATATCTCGATTTTATTTTTCACGGGGAAAGAAAAGACGATGCTCGGATTTTATATTCTTCAGCTCGTATGGATAATAATATTTTTTATAACGATGCAAATTCTATTTCATAAACTGGAAAAAAATGTTAATCTAAATGGAGGATAGCATGAGCGGATTTTTTCGAAGCATGAAGATTTTTGTGATATTTATAAAATACAATTTGAAATCGAAAATCGCCTTTTACAAAGATATGAAAATCGGATTGTTTGTCGTGTTGACAACGACGGCGCTCCAAATTTCATCGCTGGGAATTCTCTTTCGAAATTTTAATCGAATCGGCGACTGGAGTTATCGAGATATGCTGCTGTTGTTTTCGATTTACTCGATAAATATCAATGTGTTTCAATTCTTTTTCGGGAATTTCAGAAATCTGAAGAAATATATTTTCAATGGGGAATTGGAAATGTTTTTGACAAAGCCGGTGGACAGCATATTGATGATACGCTGTCGAGAGTTGAATGTAGAATCCGTTATCGGAGCGATAATCGGATTGTTGATTTTTATCTATTGTTGCATGAGCATAGAGATAAGCTTTTGGACGCTACTCAATGCATTGCTCTTTTCTTTTTCGGGCATTACACTGCTTTATTCGCTGGTGTTGGTGTGCCAAAGCTTTTTATTCTATACCGGCTATCGCTACACGCCTTATGATTCGCTGATGGAGTTGGTCGGATTCTCAAGATATCCGGTTTCGATATTCGGAACGCTCGGTCGAATTCTGCTTGGGACGGTCATACCGATTGCTTTTTTGGGCGCTACTCCGGCGAGTGTATTGTTGAGCAAGGATGAATTTATTTTTGATATTATGCCGTTTTTTTCGGTTCTTGTCATTTTTATTCTGTCAAAGGTGCTATTTTACAAATCGTTGAGGAGATATGACGGATTGGGGAATTGATCAGGGGGGAGATTGGGAGTTGAACCTTGGGACAAAGGATTACTGAAACGGAAGGAGGTTTTTATGAGCGATATTGAAAGATTGCAACAGATGGTGGATGAGTCGAAGAGCATCGTATTTTTCGGTGGAGCGGGTGTTTCGACGGAGAGCGGTATTCCGGATTTTCGAAGCGTGGACGGATTGTATAATTTGAAATATAAATTTCCGCCGGAGACGATTTTGTCGCACAGTTTTTTTATGAGTCAGCCAAGTGATTTCTTTGAGTTTTATCGGGACAAAATTATTGTCCGTGAAGCAAAACCGAACAAGGCGCATTTCAAATTAGCGGAGCTTGAAAAGCAGGGGAAGCTGTCGGCGGTGATTACCCAAAATATCGACGGCTTGCATCAGATGGCGGGAAGCAAAAATGTGATTGAATTGCACGGCTCGATTCAGCGAAATTATTGCATGCGATGTAAAAAGAGCTATGATTTGGATTTTGTGGATACTGCGAAAGATATTCCGCATTGCGAATGCGGCGGAACGGTCAAGCCCGATGTGGTGCTCTATGAAGAAGGGTTGGATACGGAGACGATTCATTCGGCGGTTTATCATATTCAACACGCTGACCTTTTGATTATCGGCGGAACTTCGCTCGCCGTTTATCCGGCTGCCGGACTCATTGATTATTTCAAAGGAAAATACATTGTACTCATCAATCGCGATGCCACTCCGAGAGACTATATCGCCGATTTGATTATTCGTGAAAAAATCGGAGAGGTGCTCGGACAAATTCATTAGAAAATCTTTTGTTTGTATCTTTGCAAAGTCTTGTTTTCTCGTTCTTTTCAAAGAAATCGAAAGCGCTTGGGCGAAGCGGAACGGATTTGCAAAAATAGCAAAAAATAATGTACTTATTTTGCAAAAGGTTGTATAATGAGTAGGGGTAAATTAACAAGGAGTGCAAATGAAAAAATTAATTATTTTGGCTGCCGGCAAAGGAACCCGAATGAAATCGGATTTGCCTAAAGTGATGCATACGCTCGGGAATCAGCCGATGCTTGAGCATGTGATAGAAAATGCAAAACGCGATGAGCAAACCGAAGTCATTTTGGTGGTGGGCTATGGCGCCGAAGAAGTGAAGCAATATTTTGGCGAGCGGGTGAAATATGCCGTTCAGGAGCAGCAACTCGGCACCGGGCATGCGGTCATGTGTGCGATGGATTTTGTTCATGATGACGATGAGGTCATTATCACTTGCGGGGACACACCGCTCATCAGCGCGGAGGATTTTGAAGGTCTTATAAATAAAAAATCCGAAGGCTACGGAGCCGTTTTAATGAGCTCGGTGGTGGCGAATCCGAAGGACTACGGCAGGATTATAAAAAAGGATGATTTCTTTGAAAAGATTGTTGAGGAGCGTGACGCGTCACCGGAACAACGCCAAATCAAAGAAGTCAATGTCGGCACTTATATTATCGACGGAGCCTTGCTCAAACGCTCGATTTCTCAAATCACAACGGAAAACGATCAGGGGGAATATTATCTGACCGATGTGTTCGGCTTTGCCGCGAAGGAGAGCAAGGTGGCAACCTATCCGATTGCGGAGGAGAATATGCTGGGAATCAACAGCAAATTGCAGTTGGCGCAAGCGGAAACTCTTTTACGAAAAAAAATCAACGAAAAGCATATGCAAAACGGTGTAACGATTGTTCATCCGGAAGTGACCTATATCGATTCGCGCGTTCAGATTGCGGAAGGTTGTGTGATTTATCCGAATTGTCATTTGCGCGGTGAGACCGTCATCGGAAAAAACAGCGTCATCAAAGAGGATTCGACTTTGGAAAATGCAAAAATCGGTGAAAATACGACGATTTGGTCTTCAACAATTGTGGATGCAACCGTCGGCGATTTTGTAACGGTGGGTCCATACGCCTATCTTCGTCCGAAAACCGTAGTCGGCAATCATTGTAAAATCGGGGATTTTGTCGAACTGAAGAATGCGCAATTCGGAGAAGGCTCCAAGGCATCGCATTTGGCATATATCGGAGACGCAATCGTCGGGAAAAATGTCAATATCGGTTGCGGTGTAGTCTTTGTCAATTATGACGGAAAGAATAAATTTACAACAACGATAGGGGATAATGCTTTTGTAGGCTCCAATGTCAACTTGGTGGCACCGGTGGAGATTGGCGAGAACGCAACTTTGGCGGCGGGCTCGACGATTACGGACAATGTACCGGACAGCGCACTCGCGTTGGCAAGAGAGCGTCAAATAAACAAAGAAAATTGGAAAAAGTAAATTAGGAGGAAAAAATGGGTTCTATCTGTGGCAGTAAAATCAAATTGTTTGCCGGAAATTCCAATCCGGACTTGGCGGAAAAAATCGCAAAGTATCTTAACTTGGATTTGGGAAAGGCGGAAGTGAAAACTTTCAGCGATGGCGAAATCTCCGTCAACATTGACGAGAGTGTGCGTGGAGTGGATGTGTATATTATTCAATCGACTTGTGCGCCGGTAAACAACAATCTAATGGAAATGCTGATTATGATTGACGCAATGAAGAGAGCATCGGCAGGAAGAATTACAGCAGTCATTCCATACTATGGATATGCGAGACAGGACAGAAAAGCGAAAGCGAGAGATCCGATTACTGCGAAACTGGTAGCGAATTTGTTGACGGCTGCAGGGGTGGACAGAATATTGACGATGGATTTGCATGCAAATCAGATTCAGGGATATTTTGATATTCCGGTTGACCACTTGCTTGGCGGACCGATTTTGGTAAAACATTTTGAATCGATGCATATTCCGGATTTGGTTGTCGTATCGCCGGATCACGGCAGCGTGGCGAGAGCGCGAAAATTTGCCGAATATCTGGATGCGCCGATTGCGATTGTGGATAAGAGACGACCGAAAAATAATGTGTCGGAAGTAATGCATATTATCGGGGATGTCAAAGATAAGAACTTGATTTTGCTTGACGATATGATCGATACCGCGGGAACTTTGTGCAATGCGGCGGCAGCTCTCAAAGAGGCGGGCGCAAACAAAATCTATTCTTGCTGTACGCATCCGGTATTGTCGGGAAGTGCGATTGAGCGAATTCAAGATTCGCCGCTCAGCGAAGTCATCGTCTTGGACACAATTCCTCTCACGAAAGAAAAACAAATTGATAAGATAAAGGTGCTCAGCACCGCGAATCTGTTTGGTTCGGCAATCACGAAGATTTTCAACGGAGAATCGGTAAGCGAGCTGTTTGAGCCATAGAATTTTAAGATAAGAAAAGCTGTACCCGCAGTGGTATGGCTTTTTTTGGGCTAAGGAGAAAATATGTATATTATTGTTGGTCTAGGAAATCCCGGAAAACAATATGAGGCAACGCGGCACAATGTCGGTTTTATTGCAATCGATGAAATCGCCAAACGATTGAGCATACGGATGGATCGTTTGAAATTTAAGGCGGTTGTCGGAGAAGGCAGAATCGGAACGGAAAAAATCGTGCTGGCGAAACCGCAAACTTTTATGAATTTGAGCGGACAATCAGTCATGGAGCTGATGAATTATTACAAGGTGCCGGCAGAAAATTTGATTGTCATCTATGATGACATCGATATCGAGGTCGGGCAAATCCGTATTCGTCACAAGGGAAGCGCGGGAACGCACAACGGAATGAAAAATATTATCTATCTGCTGGGCTTCGATGATTTTCCGAGAATTCGAATCGGCGTATCCAAGCCGAGACCTCAGCAGGATTTGGCGAGTTTCGTGCTGAGTAAATTTGATAAAAGTGAAATCGAGCCGATGATTCAATCGATAGAAACGGCAGCGGCGGCGGCAATTGAGGCGGTTGAAACGACGGTGGATATTGCGATGAACAAATACAATAGGAAATAATATGAAAAATTCACAGACGACCATCGATAGAATACTGGATTTGTCGGAAGAATATGCACAGCTTCGAGAGGCTTTGCAATCCAAGAAAAATATATTGGTAACGGGACTGCAAACCGTTCAGCGTACGGAGCTGGCGCTATATCTTAATCGTCATGGCAAAAAATTGGTGCTCGTTTATTCTTCGGACAAAGAAGCGGACGATGCCTATGAGGCGATTACAAAATCCGGAGTTCAAGCGGCGATTATCAAGAGTCAGGACATTCGATTCTATTCGATTGAAGCCAAAAACAGAACGCAGGAAGGAAAATTGCTGAGCAATCTGTTTTTGCTGATACAAAAAAACTACGAAATCTGTATCATCACCGCCGAAGCGTTGATGAAAAAATATATTCCGAAAGAGATGCTGGAAAGTCATTATATCTCGATTCGGACGGGCGGGCGATTGAATAAGGATGAATTTGCCAACCGGCTGATAGCGATGGGCTATGCGAGAGAGCACAAGGTCGAAGGCGTCGGAATGTTTGCGATTCGCGGAGGCATACTCGATGTCTTTTCGCCGGCGATGGAGCATCCGGTGCGTATCGAATTGTTCGATGATGAAGTGGATTCCATTCGCAGCTTCGACATTTATACGCAAAAGTCGATTGAAAAATTTCAGCAAATTGAAATTATCCCGTCCAAATCCTTTTTGCTGCCTGAGCAGTCCACGGTGGAAAAAGCGATTGAGCAGATGAAAAAGGATTGCAACTCCGAGACGAGCAAAGACATTCTCTTTGACATGGAGCGGATGGAGCGCGGACAATTTTTCGAAGGAATCGAAAAATACATCGACTATTTCTATGCGGAAAGCACGATTTTTGATTATCTTGAGCAGGAGATTGTCGTGCTCAATGACCCCGTTCGCGTGTTGGAGCGGATGGAAGGGGCTTTTGAAGAATACAAGGACAGTTTTGTCAATGCGTTGGAGAAGGGCTTTGCGATTCAAGGTCAGGGAAATCTCCTGTTGACTCAAGATGTGATTTTAAGCCATCTCAAAAATTATCAAAATATCTATCATACGATGCTGACTGCCGGCATCAAAAATCTCAAAACGGATGCGATTATTCCGATTGAAACGAGAGAGATGAGAAATTTCAACGGCAAGCTGATGGATTTTATGAATGAAGTAAAATATCTGCGCAGCATGAATTATCTCGTCATCATTTCTCTTCGGGATGAGAATCTTGTCAAAGGTTTACAAAATCTTTTGCAGGAAAACGGAATTTCATCGACTCGATTGGTGGACGATGTTCTTGAAAAAGAAATAAACACCGTCGTATTTACCGAGCGTTATTTTGCGGGCGGCTCGATTTATTCGAAACGAAAGCTTGCGATTTTTACCAAAAATGAAATTTACAGTCCGCAAAAAAGCGGCGAGCGTAAATTCAAAGAAAAGGTCAAGACAAAGAAAATCGAATCCTTTATCGAGCTCAAGGCGGGCGATTATGTCGTTCATGAGAATTACGGAATCGGACGATTTTTGGCGGTCGAGCAAAAGGAATTTGACAATATCACCAAGGACTATATTCGAATCGCTTATGGCGCGGGCGATACGCTCTATCTTCCGCTGGAGCAGATGGCGAAGATTCAGCGCTACATCGGAAATATTCGGGAGGACGGTCTGAAGCTCAGCAAGCTCGGCGGCAACGAATGGAAAAATACGAAGAAAAAAGCGAAAAAAATCGTGGATTTGATTGCGCAGGACTTGGTTGATTTGTATGCCAAAAGAGAAAATGAAGTCGGATTCGCCTTTTCCGAAGACGGCGCATGGCAAAGTGAATTTGAAGCGGACTTTCCTTTTGTGGAAACCGACGACCAGCTCCGAGCGATTGCCGAAGTCAAAGCCGACATGCAGAGCAACAAGATTATGGACAGATTGCTCTGCGGCGATGTGGGTTACGGCAAGACGGAGGTTGCGCTGCGAGCGGTATTCAAAGCGACGATGGATTCCAAGCAGAGTGCATTTTTGGTGCCGACGACGGTTTTGGCACAACAGCATTACAATACATTCAAAGAGCGCTTTCGAAATTTCCCGATTAAAGTGGAATTGCTGAGTCGTTTTCGAACAACGAAGGAGCAGGAAAAAGTTTTGGAAGGTCTTCGAACGGGCGAGGTCGATGTGCTGATCGGAACGCATCGCATTTTGTCGAAAGATATCGAATTCAAAGATTTAGGACTCATCGTGGTGGATGAGGAGCAGCGTTTCGGCGTCAAGGACAAAGAGAAGCTCAAAAAAATCCGAAGCAATTGCGATGTGCTTTCGCTTTCGGCAACACCGATTCCGAGAACCCTGCACATGTCGCTCAGCGGAATACGAGATATTACGACCTTGGAAGAACCGCCGAGAGAAAGATTGGCGGTGCTGACCTATGTGATGGAAGCGCGCGAAGGAATCATATCCGATGCCATTATGCGCGAAATCAATCGCGGCGGCCAAGTTTATTTCGTTTATAATCGCGTACAAAGCATCGAAAAAATGTATAATCTGCTGAGCGAATTGGTACCCGAAGCGCGAATTGCGATTGCGCATGGACAGATGAGCTCTCGAAAATTGGAAAATATTTTGGACGAATTTACCCAAAAGCATTATGATGTACTTCTGTGTACGACCATTATCGAAACGGGAATGGACATCGGAAACGCGAATACCATCATCGTGTACGGCGCGGACAAAATGGGGCTGTCTCAGCTTTACCAACTGCGCGGACGAGTCGGGCGAACGAGCAGACAGGGTTATGCCTACTTTATGTACGAAAAAGATCAGGTGCTCACCGAAGTTGCGGAAAAGCGGCTCAAAACCATCAAAGAATTTACGGAATTCGGTTCCGGATTCAAAGTGGCGATGCGCGATTTGGAAATTCGCGGTGCGGGAACTTTGCTCGGGGAAACGCAGCATGGCCATATTGCCGACATCGGTTATGAGCTCTATGTCAAAATGCTCGATGAATCCATCAAGCGACTGCGCGGAGAAGAAATCGAAGAAGAAGTGGACACCGAGATTGATATCAAGGTCAATGCGTATATTCCTACCGAGTACATCGAGGACGAGATGGATAAAATCGAAATGTATAAAAAGATTGCATCCATTCGCGATTTGGAGGACAAGTACAATATTGAAGAAGAAATGGAAGACCGGTTCTCCGACATTCCTTATTCGGTCTATGCGCTGACGGATGTCGCCTATATTCGTGCGCTCGGCAAAAAGCTGAAAATCGGGCGAATCAGCAAGACGACGCGAGGAGTAAATTTCTATTCGCAAAAGGGTCAACTGATTGTGCAAAAAGATTTTCAGGAGAAATCCGAATATAAATTGCTCAAAAAGATAGCCAATTACCTTGAAAAAATGGTATAATTCGTTTATTAACATATTTGGAGGATACAAATGAAAAGAATGATTAAAACATTAGCGATTATGATGGCGGGCATGCTTTTACTTTCGGCATGCGGCACCAAGTTGCCGGACGATGTGGTCGCATCGGTAAACGGAGTGGACATTACAAAGGCTTATTATGACAAGACGGTTGCAAAAGTCGGTGAGGATAACGGCTTCGAGCAGCTTTACGGAGAAGAAATTTGGGATGCTGAAATAGATAAGGAAAAAGGAATTACTTTCAGACAGCAATTTGCAAAGCAGATGCTCGACATCATCATTATGCAGGAGCTTGCATACCAGGATTCGGAAGGAAAAGATATTCGTGCAACCGACGAGCAGGTTCAAACCGAATTTGACGCGTTCAAGGAATTTGTAAAAAAAGACCAGGCCTATGCGGACTTTATCGAGAAGAACGGCATCGATGATGAATTTGTCAAAGAGCATTTGCTCAAGACACTCACTTACAACAACTATATCACTTCGATTACCAATTCCATCGAAGTCAGCGATGAAGAGGCGAAAGATTTCTATCAGAAAAATCTTAAAGACTACACCAAGGATGAAGTGCGCGCATCGCATATTTTAATCAGCACTTTGGATCCGGACAAACAGCCTTTGCCGGAAGAACAAAAGGAAGAGAAGCGTAAAAAAGCGGAAGAGATTTTGGTAAAAGCGAAATCCGGAGAAGACTTCGCAAAATTGGCGGAAGAATATTCGGATGACCCGGGCTCCGCAATCAGCGGCGGCGATTTGGGATATTTCGGACAGGGCGTGATGGTGCCGGAGTTCAACGACAAGGCATTTTCGATGAAGGTCGGCGAGATTTCGGAATTGGTGGAAACACAGTACGGCTACCACATCATCTACCTTACGGACAAAAATGACGGAGAGCTTCCTTTTGACAAAGTGAAGGCGGATGTCAAGAGCCGAATCAAATACAATAAATATCAGGATAAGATGACGGAGCTGAAAAACTCGGCGCAAATTATCGTCAACAAAGCACTTGAGGTAAAATAATGAGTGAAAATAAAAAAGAAACTTTTTTGAAAGGAGCGGCGATACTCGGGATAGCCGGAATCATCGTCAAGATTTTGGGCGCGCTGTTTCGAGTTCCGCTCGGTCGAATCATCACTTCGGTGGGGATGGGCTATTACCAGACGGCTTATCCGATTTATATCGTGTTGGTCGGCATCGCCACATCGGGCTTTCCGGTCGCGATTTCAAAAATGGTTTCCGAGCGGCGCGTTGCCGGCAACTACAAAGGAGCGGACAAGGTATTTTGGTTTGTCTTTAAGATTCTGCTGATATTCGGAATCCTCGCTTCTTCCGCAATATTTTTCGGCGCGGACTATATCGTGACGGTGCGTTTGAAAAATCCGAAGGCGTATTATGCGATGATTTCGCTTGCACCGGCGCTTTTGATAGTACCGATTATGGCGGCATTTCGCGGATACTTCCAAGGTCACAACGACATGAAACCTTCCGCGATTTCACAAGTTGTGGAGCAAATCGGACGCGTGGCGGTCGGTTTGATCGGAGCACAGCTGTTGGTAAGTAAAGGTTTGGAATACGGCGCAGCGGGCGGAAGTTTCGGCGCGACTGCCGGAGCGACTTTCGGTCTGATTGTGCTGCTGCTCATGTATAAAAAGTCGAAAGAAAACGAGCAGGCGACCGCGTTGCATTTTGAAGAAGAGCCGAATTCCAAAATTCTTCGTGAACTCGTCGTCATCGCCTTGCCGATTATCATCGGTGCGCTGGTGATGCCGGTGATGGTGTTGATTGACTTGGCGGTAGTTTTGGAAAGATTGCAATCCATCGGCTATACGAATGAGCAGGCAAATGCGCTTTACGGTCAGATGTCGGGAATGGCGGCGACCTTAGTCAATCTGCCGCAGGTGGTGACCTCGGCGATTGCGGTGAGCTTGGTGCCGGTTATTTCATCCGCTTATGTGATGAATGACCGGGAAAAGCTGAAAGATAATACAAGTTTGGGAATTCGAACGAGTATTTTAATCGGACTGCCGGCGGGCGTCGGATTGTTTGCGCTTTCGACACCGATTATGAAAATGCTCTTTCCGAAAGAGCCCGACACTTTGGGACAATTATTGGCAATTGCGGCGGTCGGCGTTCTGTTTTTGAGCATCATCCAATCCACGACTTCCGTATTGCAGGGCATCGGTAAGACGAAGGTGCCGGTCATCAATCTTTTTGTCGGAGCCTTTGTCAAATTGATATTGACCTATCTGTTGACGGGAATTCCGGTACTCAATGTAAAAGGTGCGGCGATTTCAACCGTATCGGCTTATGTCGTTGCGGCGGTGCTCGATTATTGGGCGGTGAAAAAATCGGTCGATTTCAAATTCGATGTCAATCAATTTTTGGTAAAACCGATGATTACGGCGCTGATTATGGGACTTTTTGCGAAAGGTGCATACGAAATCGTCTTTCGAGTTATCGGCAGAAATTCACTCTCCGTTCTAGCGGGTGTGTCGGTCGGAGCGGTGGTCTATGCAATCGCATTGTTTAAGACCGGAGCCATCAGCAAACAGGAATTGCTTGCCCTGCCGAAAGGACAAAAGTTGGTCGCCAAATTGGAAAAAGTAAAACTGGTATAATCGAATAAAAATTTTTTAAGCATAAGCTACTCGGAAGAATTCCTGATAAATTTCGGGGAAATCTTTCGCGATACAATTGATATCGGATTGCATCCGAAGATACAATCAGCTATTGCAAAATGGTTTCAAAAAATGGCAAACTATTAAAGGTAAGCCATTTTTCTGATTTATACGCTCGATTCAAATTTACAAAATGAAATGATTGAATCCGGGAAGATGAAGCGAAATGTATTGTCCGTAACAGCTTCAGCTTTGCTACGGCTTGCTCATCAAATGGGCGATGCTTCCGTAAAGAAGAAAAATGCCAATCAGTCCGATGACGATTCGGGCATTGTTTCGACCGATGAGACGAGCGAGATTTTTTACAATGTTTCGGAATGTATTCGGCTCAAAAGCCCAATCCGGATTGAAGATGGCAATATATAGCAGATAGATGCCGAGCAGGATGACGATATAAGGTTCCATAAGCTCCTGTCTCCTTTGTTTTTTCTTATTATATGTCATCTTCGTTTCAAAAGCAATCGGGAGCATTGGAAATAAAATCGAAAAAGAAAAAGAAAAAGGAAAAGAGAGGGAATTATGTCTATAAAAATCGATGGAATTGAAAAAATGACGAAAACGCAGCGTCTTTCTTATATCAATCTGTTGCTCAAGGGGCAGCTCGATACCGAGTCCGACTGGATAGCGAATTTGGCAAATGCTTCGGCGATTATTAAAGCGGTAATCGAGGATTTGAATTGGGCGGGATTTTATTTGATGAAAGAAAACGAATTGGTACTCGGACCTTTTCAGGGACTTCCCGCCTGCAATCGCATTGCAATCGGAAAAGGGGTTTGCGGAACCGCCGTGTTGAAAAAGCAGACCGTCCTGGTGGAAGATGTGCATTCGTTTGAAGGGCATATCGCTTGCGACAGCGCTTCTGAGTCTGAATTGGTCGTGCCGATTATTATAAAAGATAGAGTGATTGGCGTGCTTGATTTGGACAGTCCGAAAAAGGCTCGCTTCGGCGAAGAGGAAAAAATTGCTTTTGAAAAATTTGTAGCTACTTTGGTGCAAAAATACGAAGATAGTTTTTAATGTAGGCATAAAAATCAAAGCGATGAAATGGCACGCATCGATTTCGAAACATGAGAATTGCGCAACGGATCTCAAAATCTGTTGCGTGTTTTTATACTCAAAATCATGAATTTCAAAGTTTTGAAAATGACTTTGCATCGCATTTGAGCAAGGCGTTTGATTTTTTAATTTGATTTTTTGTTTTTGATTTCTTCGGTTTTGTCATTTGAACTTTTCTTCGGAAATGAAGAACTGAAAACTGACGGACGATTGAATAAAAAACGGATTTTTGAACTATTTCTTGACAAAATGAGAATTAATCCTTATAATAGGTCTCATTGAACAGGTTCATTTACTGATTAAAAGGGAATTTTGGTGAAAGTCCAACACGATCCCGTCGCTGTAAGAGTGTAGTTTTTCATTTGTCACTGAGAAATCGGGAAGGCGAAAAATGTGATTGCTCGAGTCAGAATACCTGCCTGTTGAAAACTGCACTTTACGAGCGATGAAGTCAGACTTTTTGTCCTGCGTAAAGTGGGATTTTTTTATTGAAAAATTTTGGAGGAGTTATGAAGAAAAAACTGTTGGGATTGATTTCCCTAATGATGATTACGATGATGTTAATCGGTTGTGCAAAGCAGGAGAGCGGACAGGAGAATAATGCTCAGCCGCCTGCTCAGAATCAGCAAACGGAGCAAACGGAGAAAAAAGAAGAGAGCGGACATTATCCGGTGACGATTACCACCTACAATCATGCCGGCGAGCCGATTGAAATGACTTTTGAGAAAGCGCCGGAGAAAGTGGTTGCGATTTACCAAAGTCCGATTGAGACAATGCTTGCGCTCGGATTGGAAGACAGAGTGGCACTTGCCGTAATGTTGGATGATCCGGTGAAGGATGAGTACAAAACCGGTTTTGAAAAAATCAAATATCAGGAAGAGCGTCCGAGCAAGGAAGAAGTGATTGCGATGGAGCCGGATATGATTTTGAGTTGGAATTCTTTGTTCAGTGAGAAGAACTACGGCGATGTCGGATTCTGGAATGAGCGGGACATCAAGACATATATTTGGCAAAATGCCGGTCTGAAAAAGCCGAACACTCTGGACAACGAATACCAGGATATTCTTAACATCGGAAAAATCTTTGATGTGGAAGACAAAGCGCAGGCGATTGTCGATCAGATGAAGTCGGAAATCGAAACGGCAAAGAAAAATGTGGAAGGCAAGGAAAAAGTTCGTGCCATCATCGTGGAGGTTGAAAAAGAAGGACAATATCGAGTTTACGGAAAAGATACAATCGGTGGAGATATTGCGATGCAGGTAGGCGCGGAGCTTGTCGGTGCGGAAGAAAAATCCATCGGCAAAGAGAAGCTGATTGAGCTGAACCCGGATGTGATTTTCTCCGTTTACTATGGAGATTCCATCGTGCGTGACCAATCCACAGAAAGCATCGTGAAGGATGAGGCGCTGAAAAATGTTTCCGCAGTTTCAAATAACCGCGTTCATCCAATCGTGTTGAGTGAAGTTTATGCGAGTGGTGTGAGAACTTATGACGGAATCAAGACCATCATTGCGGGACTTTATCCGGAGATGGCATAATGCGAAACAACAAGGAAAATGGAGCGCTGAAGATTGTATTTTTTTCTTCAGCGCTTGCTGTTTTAACGGCAATCGTATTGCTGTCGATCATCATTTCGGTGGGGCTCGGCTCGGTCGATATCTCGGTGGCTGAAATCTGGTCGATTATTCGTTTCAATATGTTCGGAGCGGGCAGCATCGATGCCGTCAAAAAATCGACGGTGGATATCGTATGGCTCGTGCGTTTGCCGCGAATTATTTTGGCGGTGCTCTGCGGAATCGGACTTTCGACAACGGGAGTAATCATGCAGGCAACGGTCAAAAATTCGTTGGCGGATCCATATATTTTGGGCGTTTCCTCCGGTGCATCCTTTGGGGCGACCCTTGCGATTACGGTGATGGTATCGATCGGGGCAACCGCATGGCTGGGACCGAATTTCATCGGGATTGCGGCTTGCGCGATGGCATTTGCGGCATCTTTACTCGTGATGGGAATTGCCAATATCAAAGGTCGTGCCAATTCGGTGAAGTTGTTGATGGCGGGGGTCGCCATCAGCAGTATTTTTTCCGCATTCTCAAGCTTCTTGATTTTTACGGCAAAAGACAGAGAAGCGATGCGTACCGTATCCTTTTGGCTGATGGGCGGTTTTTCGGGAGCGAAGTGGGAAGGAATCAAAGTGCTTGCCGTCATCGTTTTTTTAGCGCTGATATTTTTCATCACGCAATATCGCACGCTCAATCTGATGCTCTTGGGCGATGATGTGTCGATTACTTTGGGCAAAGATTTGCATCGCTATCGAATCACTTATCTGTTGATTTGCTCGGTGATGATAGGATTTTTAGTATATAACGCGGGAATTGTCGGCTTTGTCGGCTTAATTGTTCCGCATATCGCAAGAGTTTTTTGGGGAACGAATCACCGAAATGTCTTGCCGGCTTCGGCATTGATTGGTGCCATCATTTTGATATGGGCGGATGTGTTTGCGAGAACCGGCATCAACGGCAGCGGAGAAATTCCGGTCGGCGTCGTCATTTCACTCATCGGAGCACCGGTATTTTTATATTTGCTCATCAATAAAGAATACGGATTTGGAGGGAAGGGATAATGTTTGAAGTCAAAAATCTTGTCTTCGGCTACGATGACAAAAATATTCTCAAAGACATCAGCCTGACCATCCGAAATTATAAAATGGTGGGCATCATCGGACCGAACGGCTCCGGAAAAAGTACCTTGCTCAAATGCATCTATCGCGTGCTCAAACCGCAGGGGACGATTCTTTTTGACGGGAAGAATCTGAATGATTACAGCTTTAGAGAGAGCGCGCAGAAAATGGCGGTCGTCGCACAACATAATGACTCGTCTTTCGATTTTAATGTGTTGGAGATGGTGCTGATTGGCCGCTCGCCGCACAAAAAATTTATGGAGCGTGAAAATCATCAGGATATCGAGATGGCTTATGATGCGCTTCGAACGGTCGATATGTTCGACTTTGCAAATCGCAGCTTTTCTTCGCTCTCCGGCGGTGAAAAACAGCGCATCGTATTGGCTCGTGCATTGGTGCAGAATACACAATGCTTGATTTTGGATGAGCCGACCAATCATTTGGATATCAAACATCAATTGCATTTTATGCAGGTGGCGAAGGATTTGGATGCGACGGTAATTTCCGCCATTCATGATTTGAATATCGCCACGATGTATTGTGACTATATCTTTGCGCTCAAAGACGGCGAAATTTTGGATTATGGCGTGCCGGAGAAAGTCATCAATGAGGACATTATTCAGAAACTCTACGGCGTGCGCGCCAAAGTCGTCATGGATGAAGAAATCGGCAAGCTTCATATTATGTATCGAATATAGAAATTGCGAAAAGTTTCGAATCGCAAAATTAGAAAACACCGAGTCCGTTTTGGCTTCGGTGTTTTCTATTATAAACGACGAAATCGCTCATCTTTGAGCAGTGAAAGGTCTTCTTTTACTTCTTCGAGCTCTTGCAGCATCATCGGAATATCCCGATTCAATGTGCCGGATAGAGCAAAGTAGTTGGATGCATGATTGCATCGGAATACCGAGCCCTGCGAATCGATGGTTTTTAGAAAAATCGTCATTTCATCGACAATTTCTTCGGCGCTCAGCGGAATGAATTCGCCCTTTTGATATAGATCGTAAAGCGGCGTGCCTCGCTCAATCATCAGCGATAAAAATCCGATATAATGCGGCTTCATTTTGCTGAGTGCTTCGGCAGTACGGACAGCATGGCTCTCTTTTCTCGCCGAGCCGCCCAATCCGGAGATGACCGTAACCGACAGCGTGATGCCGGACTCCATCAACTTGATGCCTGCCTTTACGATGTCGTCGGCGGATTCGCCTTTATGAATCGACTCCAAAATTTCATCGTCACCCGATTCCAGACCCATATAGACGATTTTGAGTCCAAGCTCATGCAGCTTTTTCAAATCCTCATCCGTTTTGTTGTGAATACTTTTGGAAGTTCCGTAGATTCCAACGCGCTCGCATTCCGGAAACAATCTGTTGATTTCTTCCAAAATCGGCACGAGACGCTCCATACTCAGAATCAGCGCATCGCCGTCCGCCAAAAAAATTCGTCGCACCCTCGGATAAGCCTTTCTCGCGAATTCAAGTTCCGCTTGAATCTCTTCCAAAGCGCGCGGACGAAATTGCTTGGACTTATACATGGAGCAGAAAGTACATTTGTTGTGTGAGCAACCAAGCGTCGCTTGGATAATCAAACTGCGCGCCTCGCTCGGTGGGCGATAGAGCGGCATATCATAATTTATCATAAAAACCTCCGTAAACCTTAGATTTCTATATTATAACATATTTTCGGAACAAAAAATATGAGATTGTGCTTTGTATTTTTTTGAAACAAAATAAAAATATATGTTCTATATTTATTGTAAATGCTTCTATATAATTGACAATGAATAAAAAATGAAATAATATAATAGCGTGTGAAATGGAAAATCGAATTTGGTAAAAAATCCAAATCGAAATTAAAATCAAGAGAATGGATTTAAGCGTAAGAATGACCTGATAAATGACGGATGACGGTGGAGACGGTTCAGGGATTCATATCGGATGAGCATGCGTATGAATCACAACCGGGAGTTTTCGAGCATTGCAATCAGGCTGAAATGAAAGCACAAAAAGAAATGGAGTGAATATGAAATTACCATCATTGAAAATCGGCGATTTGATTGCAAAATTTCCAATCGTACAAGGCGGCATGGGTATCGGTGTGAGCCTTTCAAACTTGGCGGGAGCGGTCGCCAAACAGGGAGGCATCGGTGTAATCAGCGCGGCTCAGCCGGGATATCGGGAGAAAGATTTTGCGCAGAACGCTCTCGAAGCCAATGTGCGTGCATTGGAATATGAAATCAAAAGAGCGAAACAAATTTCCGACGGCGGCATCATCGGAGTCAATATCATGTGCGCGGGCAATTATTATGAAGAATATGTTCGTTGCAGTATAGAGAGCGGCGCGGATATTATTTTCTCGGGAGCCGGATTACCGAGTGAATTGCCGAAGCTGGTGGAAGGAAGCAAGGTAAAGATTGCGCCCATCGTTTCGCCGCCGAAAGCGGTTCGCACTTTGCTTCGACTTTGGGACAAGCGATATGCCCGAACCGCCGATATGATTGTGGTGGAAGGTGCGCTTGCCGGCGGACATTTGGGTTTTTCCAAAGAAGATGTCGAGCGCTGTAAAAAGGAAGGATACGACAAAGAGATTACCGAGATTATAGAAATCGCCAAAGAGTTCGGTGACAAATATAATGTAGAAATACCCGTGATTTTCGGCGGCGGTGTTTTTGAGCGCGCGGATATTGAGCATTATCTTTCGCTTGGTTGCGCCGGTGTTCAGATGGGCACTCGATTCGTGGCAACGGTCGAATGCGATGCGAATGAAGCTTTCAAGCAGGCCTATGTAAATGCGACTGCGGAAGATGTAGTCATCACCAAGACACCGGTCGGTATGCCGGGAAGGGCAATCAAAAATCAGTTGCTCCGCGAGGTTGAAATCGAAAAACAAAAAATCAAAGCCTGCTATCAATGTTTGCAAAGTTGTGATAGAGCCAATATTCCGTATTGCATTACGACGGCGTTGATTTCTGCGGTGAGGGGAGAACTTGACAAGGCACTTATTTTCTGCGGAGAAAATGTCAGCCGCATCAAAGAGATTATCACCGTCGAAAAATTATTCGCCGAACTTTGTGCGGAATGATTTTTCGCTCCTTGAAAGCTAAAAATATCTTCCTTTATATAGAAACTTGAACAAACTTTATGAAATGGATTTTATACTAATCCTTTTGAAAAAGCAGTAATGCATAATTCTTATTTTGAATAGCTTGTATGGAACGGTGATAGGTTGTTATGGACATACAATCTCCCTGCGGTCGCCCTTTATCTTGTCAACCCATGCATTTGACCTACCAAAGATTTTCATCGCTTTGCTTGAAAAGCGGGTTAGATCCAAAACCCCACCGCTTCACCACTGTATCGGAACGAAAATTCATTTTGTGGTATTTTATCGGATATTAGTATTAGGTACATCTGTAGCTTTACAAACAAAAGAGTTAGGAATATAATTGAAAAAGGATAAGTAAATAATGGATGTTTCAAAAGTATTGTAGTGAAAACTTTTTAATAGGACATTGTAAAAAAGGAGATGGAGATGGAGAAGGCGTCACTCAAGTATGGAAAAATCATTTTAGCAATTCTTGGATGGTTTATATTGTTCGGTTTTACTGTACAAATCGGCTTTTCGTATCGCTTATTCTCTATGTTTTTGGATACAAGTGCTTTAACGATAGCGGGATCAATTCTCAATATACTAATGCTGATCGTTTTTTTCGTCCTCTACAAAGAATGGGCAAAAGAATTTTTTCGCATCGGTTCAAAATGGGTGTTGATTCTCTATATCCTGATGATTATCGGAATGGTCACGATACCGCTACATTATCATCTGGAGTTGCCGGTTGGTGTATATATGTTTTTTATTACAATTTCCGTTCTATGGCAGAACTTTATAACTTTCGGTCTTTTGCAAAACTATTTGAGAGAGAGGATTTCGTTTTGTTGGGTAATGTTGTTGATGGCGATGCTTTTTCCGATTGCCCATGCTGTTTATATAGACGGCTTTCTATCACAAAAAGTGGCGATGTTTCCACTTGCGGCAATTATGGCGGTGATATTTTCTTTTTTTCGGGAGAAAACGGGACGATTGCATTTCGGGATTTTTATTCACCTGTTGCTGTATATTTTGACAGCTTGAAGTGAGAGAGAATTTGTCCTTGAAAATCAAAAAAGGTTTGACAATTGTTGTCTTCTCTGATAGAATAAATCGGTAAACATTCCGCACGAAACGGGTTGAAACTCGAAAGAGTACCTGAATAGGCGAGACTTATTATGAGGAGGTGTTCAAATGTACGCAATTATCGAAACCGGTGGTAAGCAGTATATGGCAAAGGTGGGAGATACTCTTTTTGTTGAAAAGCTAGACGCAAACGAAGGAGATACCGTCACGCTGAAAGCGGTTGCCGTTTCAGGAGATTCCGGATTGAAAACCGGAGATGAAGCAGGCAATGTTACTGCAAAGGTTGTAGCTCACGGGAAAGCGAAAAAAATTATCGTTTTCAAATACAAGCCGAAAAAAGATTACAGAAGAAAGCAAGGGCACAGACAACCATACACTAAGATTACAGTAGAAGCAATCAACTAATGGTTACTGTAACAACGACCAGAGACCTGAGCGGAAATATATATATGGTGGAAGTGACAGGTCATGCCGAGCAGGCAAAACACGGACAGGACATCGTCTGTTCCGCGATATCCGTTTTGACGATGGCGACACTCAACGGCTTAACCGATGTGGTGAAAGCGAATGTGGATTATATTGTCGAAGAAGGATATGTAAAAATTAAAGTTGATACTAACGAAATGAAGGATACTATAAAAACATTACTGGAGACTTTCGAGCTGGGCATCGCTGCACTGCTTGAGGATTACGGCCGGTATGTCAAATTGGTAAAGAAGGAGGTGCAACCAAATGATAAAAATCAATCTGCAACTTTTTGCGAGTAAAAAAGGAGTCGGTTCTTCAAAGAACGGTCGCGATTCCAAATCTAAGAGACTTGGCGTTAAGAAGTTTGATGGAGAGGTTGTTTCAGCCGGTTCAATCATCATCAGACAAAGAGGAACAAAAATTCATCCGGGAACAAATGTAGGTAGAGGTGGCGATGACACACTATTTGCGATGATTGACGGAAAAGTGAAATTTGAAGTTAAAGACAAAAAAAGAAAGCAGGTAAGCATTTACCCTGCTTAAGAAAAGGAATGAAGGGGTGCATGGCACCCTTTTTTTATAACTATGTCAATAAATATTGTACTCGTGGAGCCGGAAATCCCGCAAAACACCGGTAATATTATTCGTACTTGTGCATGCACTGGCGCCAAACTTCATTTGATTCGTCCGCTTGGATTCAGCATGGACGAGCGAAGTCTCAAGCGAGCGGGATTGGACTATATCGACTTGGTCGAAATTTATTTTTATGACAGCTTTGAAGAATTCGAGCAAAAAAATTCGGGGAATTATTTTTTATTTTCAACCAAGGCGAGCCTTCTTTATACCGAAGTTGAATATCCGAAAGACTGCTATTTGATTTTCGGAAAAGAAACGGCGGGGCTCAGCTCGTCGATTCGTCAGAAATATGAAGAGCATCTTGTGAAGCTTCCGATGATATCATCGGAAAGAATTCGCTCGCTCAATTTATCCAATACGGTTTGCGTTGCGGTTTTTGAAGCAATAAGACAAATTCAGCCTCAAAATCTGATATGAGCATGACAAAAAACAAATGTTCAACTTTGTTAAGCTCGAATATAAAAAAGTAATACTTTTTATGTTTTTTCTATTGATATTTTTTTGCTTTTATATTAGAATAGGTAATAGAGAGAAACATTTAGAAATGCAATACTAAGTTGTATGATAAGCTAGGGAGAGAGCAGTAATAGCCACCGAAGGGACAAGCCGATAATTGCCAATTATCAGGTGAAATTCTCAGGTAAAAGAACGTAGCTTTGACAGCACTCTGGTTTTACAGGGAATCGAGGCGCGATTCCCTTATTTTTTTATTTACAAGGAAAACGATAAGCATGAAAAGGAATTCCATAATCATAACAAACAATCCGAAAGCAAAGACCTTTTTCGAAGAACTAAACTATCCGGTGATTTTTGTTGATGGAGGATACGGTGATGTGCTCGATGAAACCAGAAAAAAAATTCATCTGAACTATCATCTGCTTACCCATCCTTTATCCGGAAGTATCAAGCCTAACGAAACTCCGTACAAATCCATCGCCATTCAAAAACAGCAGAGTTTGGACATGTTATCTTTAGAATTGATTGGCAATGCAGTAGAAGTATATAACAGGCTGCAAAATGATTTGAAAACGCCGTTGTGGACGGAGAGTATTTTAGATGATTTTATGGTAATAGATTTAGATTTAATCAAAAATGCAATAACTTAGGAGGTAAAAATGTCAAAGATTTATGATTTAGTAATCATAGGAGCCGGTCCGGCAGGTCTTGCAGCAGGTCTTTACGGAGCGCGAGCAAGATTGAGCACACTTATTATTGAAAAGGATAAAACAGGTGGTCAGATTGTAACTACGGATGAAGTTGCAAACTATCCGGGCTCCATTCATGAGGCAACCGGTCCGTCACTAATCGCTCGTATGGTAGAGCAAGCGGAAGAATTCGGTGCTGAAAGAGTGAAGGATGCGGTAGTAAGCTTTGATTTTGACAGCAAGGTGAAGAAAATTGTTTGCGAAAGCGGAACGGAGTACCTTGCAAAATCCGTAATCATCGCAACCGGAGCAAACCCGAGAAAATTGGATGTACCGGGAGAGAAAGAGCTTACAGGAAAAGGAGTTTCTTACTGCGCAACCTGTGACGCGGCATTCTTTGAAGATATGCAGGTATTCGTAATCGGTGGAGGAGACTCTGCAGTTGAAGAAGCGATTTATCTAACAAAATTTGCTGAAAAAGTTACGATTGTTCATAGACGAGATGCACTTCGTGCGGCAAAATCAATTCAGGAAAAAGCATTCGCAAATCCGAAAATTGATTTCAGATGGAATGCGGTCGTTGAAGAAATCAAAGGAGAAGGTATTGTTGAATCCGTAGTATTCAAGGATACAAAAACCAATGAGATTGAGCAGTACGATGCGGATGAGGAATTCGGTACATTCGGTATCTTCGTGTTTACGGGATATCTGCCAAGTACGGATATCTTCGTGGGCAAAGTGACTACTGCTGAGTCAGGATACATTAAAACAAATGAATTAATGGAAACAAATTACCCTGGAGTTTTTGCGGCGGGAGACTGCAGAGAAAAACTTTTAAGACAGGTTGTAACTGCAACAGCTGATGGAGCAATCGCAGCGGTTATGGCAGAAAAATATATTGAAGATAACGAGTTTTAATTATTCTGGAGGTGAGAAAAATGATTATTTTCGACAAAGATAATTTTGAATCAGAAGTTCTTCAAGCGGAGGGATATGTCCTTGTTGACTTTTGGAGTGAAAGCTGTGAGCCTTGCAAGGCTTTAATGCCGGATGTTCAAAGACTTTCTGAAGAATTTGCAGGAAAGATGAAATTCGGAAAGCTTGATTCTACAAAAGCAAGAAGACTTGCAATCAAAGAAAAAGTTCTCGGACTGCCTACGATTGCAATCTACAAAGACGGTAGCAAAGTGGATGAGCTTACAAAAGACGATGCTACAGTTGCCAACATCGAAGCAATGATCAAAAAATATGTATAATTGCTATTCTAATTAAATCAGGAGGTGTAGAATGCGTTTAGAAGTTGGAAATATCTTCATAAACGATATACAGTTTGCCAGTGAGACAAAGGTTGAAAAAGGTGTTCTGTATGTAAACAAAGACGAGCTTGCTAACATTTTGAAAGAAGATGAGCACATTCAATCTGTTGAGTTCTTCATTACAAAGCCGGGTGAAAGCGTAAGAATCACTCCGGTTAAGGATGTAATTGAGCCGCGCGTTAAAGTGGAAGGAAACGGGGGAATTTTCCCGGGATTCCTTAGCAAAGTGGATGTAGTCGGTTCCGGAAAAACTCATGTTCTTAAAGGAGCGGCTGTTGTTACAACAGGAAAAATCGTAGGATTCCAGGAAGGAATCATCGACATGACCGGACCGGGAGCGGAGTACACTCCATTCTCTAAAACTTGCAACCTTGTTGTAAAGGCTGAAGTAGTTGACGGATTGTTGCAGCACGCACACGAAGAAGCAGTTCGATTGGTAGGCTTCAAAACTGCGAAATATCTTGGTGAGGCGGGAAGAAATGTTAAGCCTGACGAAGTACACACTTACGAAACAAAACCTTTGCTTGAGCAAATTGCTGAGTACCCTAATCTTCCAAAGGTAGCTTATGTATATATGCTTCAAACACAAGGATTGTTGCATGACACTTATGTTTACGGAGTAGATGCAAAGAAAATCGTACCTACAATTATCTATCCGACAGAAGTAATGGACGGAGCGATTGTATCAGGAAACTGCGTATCTGCTTGCGATAAAAACCCAACTTATGTTCATATGAACAACCCGATTATCCATGACCTTTACAAATTGCATGGAAAAGAGTACAACTTCTTGGGAGTAATTATTACAAACGAGAATGTGTACCTTGCGGACAAGGAAAGATCTTCCAACTGGTCTGCTAAACTTGCAGAGTACTTGGGCGTGGATGCGGTAATCATTTCTGAAGAAGGATTCGGAAACCCGGATACCGACTTGATGATGAACTGCAAAAAGATTTCTGCAAAAGGAATCAAGACTGTAATAGTAACCGACGAGTATGCAGGACGAGATGGAGCATCTCAATCTTTGGCAGACTCCGACCCATCCGGTGATGCTTGTGTTACCGGCGGAAATGCAAATATGATTATCGATCTTCCAAAATTGGATAAGGTAATTGGACATATAGAATATGTTGACACAATTGCCGGAGGATTTGCAGGGTCACTTAAGGCTGACGGATCGCTTCAAGTAGAGATTCAGGCAATCACTGGTGCTACATCAGAGGTTGGATTTGGATATCTAACAGCTAGAACTTACTAAGATTAGAGAACAAAAATTTAATGAGAAATTAGGAGGATACTATGGGCTTTTTTGATGGTAAAAAAGTAATTATCATTGGCGATAGAGACGGTATTCCAGGACAGGCAATTGAGGAGTGCCTAAAAGGAACACCGGCAGAAGTAATCTACGCATCAACAGAATGTTTTGTCTGAACCGCGGCTGGCGCGATGGACTTAGAAAACCAAAAACGTGTTAAGGATGCAGCTGACCAATATGGTGCTGAGAACGTTATGGTTTTGATAGGTGCAGCGGAAGCCGAGGCTGCTGGACTAGCAGCTGAAACAGTAACTGCAGGAGACCCAACATTTGCTGGACCGCTTGCAGGCGTGGCATTAGGACTTGCAGTATATCATGCAGTTGAGCCGGAAGTTAAAAACGAAGTGAATGCGGATGTTTTTGAAGAGCAAATCGGTATGATGGAAATGGTTCTTAATGTAGATGAGATCATTGAGGAAATGAAAAATATTAGAAGCGAATTCGGTAAATTCTAATCTTGGATTATAGGAGGCGATTCAATGTCAAAGACTAAAGTAGTCCACTATATTAACCAGTTTTATGCTGGAATCGGTGGCGAAGAAAAAGCGGGACAAGAACCGATTAAACTTGAAGCTTTACCGCCAATCAGCGAGCAACTTCAAGCAAGTCTGGGAGATAATGTTGAAATAGTGGCAACCATCGTATGTGGTGACTCTTACTTCAACGAAAATCTTGAAACAGCTAGTGAAAAAGTTCTTTCGCTTATCAAAGCAGAAAATCCGGATATGCTGATTGCAGGACCGGCATTCAATGCAGGACGATACGGAATGGCTTGTGGTACGGTATGTACTATGGTAAAACAAAAAATGGGTATTCCGGTAATCACTGCGATGTATGACGAAAACCCTGGAGTCGATGTATTCAAAAAAGAGCTATATATTGTTCGCACAGCGGATTCGGCAGCAGGAATGAGAAAAGCTCTTCCGGCTATCGCTCAATTCGCACAAAAAGTTGCGAGCGGTGCGGAAATCGGAACACCGGCAGAAGAAGGCTATATCGAAAGAGGCGTTCGTGTAAATATGTTCGCGAAAGAAAGAGGAGCAACTCGTGCAGTTAATATGCTTGTTGCGAAACTTAAAGGCGAAGAGTTTACAACCGAGTATCCAATGCCTGCATTTGACAGAGTAGCTCCAAATCAGCCAGTAGCTGATATGAAGAAAGCAAAAATTGCTATCGTAACATCCGGAGGAATTGTTCCGAAAGGAAATCCGGACAGAATCGAATCATCTTCAGCTCAAAGATACGGAAAATATGATATTTCCAAGTTCAACAACTTGACTGAAGCTGATCATGAAACCGCGCATGGCGGATATGACCCGGTATATGCGAATCAGGATTCAGATAGAGTAATTCCTGTTGATGTTCTAAGAGACCTTGAAAAAGAAGGTGTTATTGGAAAATTGCATGATTATTTCTATACAACAGTAGGAAACGGAACAGCGGTTGCAAACGCGAAGAAATTTGCGGCTGAAATCGCAGAGGATCTTTTGGCTCACAAAGTAGATGCGGTTATCCTTACTTCTACTTGAGGTACTTGTACTCGTTGCGGTGCAACGATGGTTAAAGAAATAGAGAGAGCCGGTATTCCGGTAGCACACATGTGTACAGTAGTTCCTATTTCATTGACGGTTGGAGCAAACAGAATTATCCCAACTATCGCAATACCTCATCCACTTGGAAATCCTGCGTTGGATGCAAAAGAAGAATACAGCCTGAGAAGAAAACTTACTCTTAAGGCTCTTGATGCTTTGCAAACTGAGGTTCACACTCAAACAGTATTTGAAGATTAGTTTCTAAAAGTAGATGGGTCCTAAAGCCCATCTACTTTCAAATAAAAAACTATACAGGAGGACATTATGTCAAAAGCGGTTTTAAAAGGCGCAAGCTATGTTCTTGTGCACACTCCGGATATGATTTACAACAACGGAACAACCACTCAGGTTGAGCTGAAAACAAATCCGGGTTCAGACTTTCTAAAGGAAGTAAAAAACAACTTCAGAAGTTATGAAGATGTAGTTGCTTACCCTCCAAATCAATCATATATCGGAAATCTATATCCGGATGACCTTGAAAAAATTGCACAGCCTTGGTATGACAAAAAGGTGGAAGGTGCATCCAGATACGGTAAATTCGGTGAGATTATGCCACAGCTTGAGTTCATTGCTTTTATGAAAGTTGTTGACGCATTTGACCTTGTAAAATTGAGCAAGGAATTTACGGCAAGAGCGATTGAAGTGATGAAGAACGATCCGATCTTCACAGAGGCGGATGTTGCCGCAATGAAAGAGGGCGAAGAGCAGGAACTGATTGAAAAACTTGTAAAAGAAGAGCATTCCGAGCCGATTGAGCATGAAGGCAAGTTGGTAGGATGCGTAAAAAGAGCACATGATGTTGACGCAAACCTTACAGCGCATGTAATGTTTGAGAACCTTGTTGTAAAAGCGTCCGGCGTTCTTGCAGCAAGACATCTTGTAAAGACTGCGGGAATCGATCCTGCAATCGTTGAATATGTAATCGAGTGCTCGGAAGAAGCTTGTGGTGATATGAACCAGCGTGGTGGCGGTAACTTCGCGAAATCAATCGCAGAGTGCAGCGGATTTGTCAATGCGACAGGTTCCGACCTTCGCGGATTCTGTGCGGCTCCGACACATGCGGTTATTTCAGCGGCATCACTTGTGAAATCCGGCGTGTATAAAAATGTAGTGGTAGTTGCGGGTGGAGCAACTGCAAAACTTGGAATGAACGCAAAAGACCATATCAAAAAAGGAGCTCCGGTATTGGAGGATGTTTTGGGTGGATTTGCAATTCTTGTTTCAGAAGACGACGGCGTATCTCCATTCTTGAATACAGACTTGGTAGGACGCCATACGGTAGGAACGGGATCTTCTCCGCAAGCTGTAATCACAGCACTTATCACACAACCTTTGGATAACGGAAATATCAAGATTACGGATATCGACAAATACTCCGTTGAGATGCAAAATCCGGATATCACTAAATTGGCGGGAGCGGGCGATGTGCCTGAGGCGAACTACAAAATGATTGCGGCTCTCGGTGTAAAAAGAGGAGAACTTGAGAAAGCTCAGCTTGCTGAATTCGGAAAAGTACATGGTATGCCGGGATTCGCACCGACTCAAGGACATATTCCGTCAGGAGTTCCATTTGTCGGATACGCAATTGACAAGTTCAAAGAGGGTGCATTCAACCGTGTTATGATCGTTGGAAAAGGTTCATTGTTCCTAGGAAGAATGACAAATCTGTTTGATGGCGTTTCATTTGTAATGGAGGCAAACAAAGGTAAGGAAGAAGGCACCGGTGCTTCTTCACATGAACTTGTAAAAACTTTAGTTGCTGAAGCTATGAGAAAACTTGCTCAAAGCCTCGCTGAATAGGAGGTCACCATGAACAAAACAATAGCTAAAGTATTTGAAGATATTGCAAATGCGATAGAGAGCGGTTCATTTGCAAGCGGCAAGAGAGTTGCGCTTACAACTCTCGGCAGTGAGCATGGTGAAGGCACATTGCTTGAAGGAGCAATGCTTGCTAAAAAACTTTATCCGAATTTGGATATTGCGCTAATCGGAAGAAAAAATGACACCGGACTTTTCACATACGAAACGGAATGTGAAGATGAAATGTATAAAATCATGGAAGAAAAATTGGACTCAGGCGAAATTTCCGCTTGCGTCACCATGCATTACAATTTCCCAATCGGTGTTTCAACCGTTGGACGAGTAGTAACTCCTGCAAAAGGTAAAGAGCTTATCATTGCAACAACAACGGGAACTTCTTCTTCCAATCGTATTGAAGCGATGGTTAAGAATGCAATTGGCGGAATTATTTCAGCAAAAGCAATCGGTATCAAAAATCCGACTGTCGGTATTTTGAATTTGGACGGTGCCCGTACCGTAGAGAAAATCTTAAAAGAGATTCAAGCAGCGGGATATGACATTAACTTTACGGAATCCAAGCGCTCCGACGGCGGTGTTGTGATGAGAGGAAACGACCTTCTTCTCGGAACACCGGATGTTATGGTAACGGATTCATTGACAGGTAATGTGCTTATGAAGATGTTCTCGTCATTCAGCTCCGGTGGAGAGTATGAAGTGGCGGGATACGGATATGGTCCGGGAATCGGCGAAGGATTCAACCGAAATATCCTTATCATCTCAAGAGCATCCGGCGCACCGGTTATTGCCAATGCGTTGAAATATGCATTTGATATTTCACAGGGAAATATCAACCAAGTTGCACAGGAAGAATATGCAAAGCTGAACAAAATCAATTGGATGAGCATTATCGACAAAAACAATGCGAAGAAGGAAACTTCGGCAGCACCTGAAAAAGTCGAAGCTCCGCCGAAAGAGGTTGTTACCGGTCAAATTTCTGGTGTAGATATCATGGATTTGGACGATGCGGTAAATATGCTTTGGAAAAACGGAATTTATGCAGAGAGCGGAATGGGCTGTACCGGCCCAATCATCTTGGTGAACGAAGCGAAAATGGATAAAGCCATTGAACTTATTCATAAAGAAGGTTTTGCGACTGCAATGTAATAGGGATGCACTTCGGGTTTCGGCTTGAAGTGCATTTTTATGAGCGATGTTTTCCAATTTGATATGGAATCATCCTGTTGAATGTTTATTCCATGAAATGTTGAATTTATTTTCGGACGGATTCTCATTTTATGCGATGTCGATTCGCTGCTGAATTTGCATTTTGCGTTTTACAAAATCTTGGTGGAAAATCTGGGAATATGCTGATTTATATATACATTTTTTACAATATATGGTATAATTTTATGGTAATTTTAGCAGTAGGAGGTGTAAAAAGTTGAAGACATTTCTATTGGTTCTTGAAGTAGTCGTTTGTATCTTGTTGATAATTTCGGTATTACTTCAGTCAGGAAACAAAGGCGGAATGGGTATTTTCTCAGGAGCATCGGAACAACTCTCCGGCAATCAGTCAACAGGAGCTGAAGCAATTTATAGAAAAGTTACGGCGGTTTTAGGAGCTTTATTCCTAATTCTTTCAATTGTATTAGTCACTGTATATTAATCACCGGAAAATAATTTATTTTGGGAGGAATTCATTTATCATGAACAATTTTATGTATTTGGCTCCGGCTGTAGGGCTTGGTGCCTTAGTTTTTGCGTGGCTTTTGGCAAGCAAAATCAACAAAGTTGCACCCGGAACTGACCGAATGAAAGAAATTTCATCTTATATTCACGAAGGCGCGATGGCATTTTTGACAAGAGAATACAAAGCGCTGGCTATTTTTATCGTAGCATTATTTGTGGTACTGGCAGTAGGAATCAATCTACCGACTGCTGTGAGCTTTTTGATAGGAGCGATTTTCTCAACTTTGGCGGGATTCTTTGGAATGCAAGTGGCAACCAAAGCGAATGTTCGTACCGCCAACGCTGCGAGAGAAGGCGGAATGAACAAAGCGCTTTCCGTAGCATTCTCCGGTGGAGCGGTTATGGGAATGTGCGTTGTCGGCTTGGGTATTTTGGGAGTAGGTGCATCATTTGTTATACTTACCTCCGTACTTGGCAAAGATTTAATTGAAGCGGCGACCATTCTTACTGGATTCGGACTCGGTGCATCATCGCTTGCACTTTTCGGTCGTGTAGGTGGCGGCATCTATACAAAAGCGGCGGATGTCGGAGCGGACCTTGTCGGTAAGGTTGAAGCCGGAATTCCGGAAGACGACCCTCGAAACCCGGCGGTTATCGCGGACAATGTTGGAGACAATGTCGGTGATGTTGCCGGAATGGGAGCGGACCTTTTTGAGTCGTATGTCGGCTCAATTATCGGAGCAATTACACTTGGAATCATCGCATCCAATGCACAGGGAGCAACTTACGGCGAAAGCGGAGCGCTTTTCCCATTGCTTGTTGCAGCGATCGGTGTCGTATCTTCCATCATCGGAACTTTCTTTGTAAAGGGCGGCGATGGAAAAGATCCGGGCAAATCTCTTAAAATGGGAACTTATGTTTCCGGTGCAATTACGATTGTCGGAGCATTCTTCCTATCCAATATGTTGCTTGGAACACTGAACGGTTTCTGGGCAATCGTATTCGGTTTGCTTGTAGGTACTTTGATTGGACAAATCACGGAAGTATATACTTCTTCAGATTATAAACATGTTAAAAAAATTGCGGATCAATCTGAAACCGGTCCGGCTACAACGATTATTTCAGGTCTTTCAGTCGGTATGGAATCGACAGCAATTCCTGTACTGTTGATTTGTGTGGGTATTCTAGGCGCATATTGGGCGGCGGGACTTTACGGAATCGCGCTTGCTGCGGTAGGAATGCTTGCAACCGGAGGTATGACGATTGCGGTTGACGCTTACGGACCAATCGCGGACAATGCCGGCGGTATTGCGGAAATGTCCGAGCTTCCAAGCTCCGTGCGTGAAATCACCGACAAGTTGGACTCCGTTGGTAACACAACAGCGGCTATCGGTAAAGGATTCGCAATCGGTTCCGCAGCGCTTACAGCATTGGCGTTGTTTGCATCTTACACGGCGGTAACCAATCTTACAGTAATTTCAATCACCAAGCCGGCGGTAATTGTTGGTATGTTGATTGGCGGAATGTTGCCATTCCTATTCTCCGCAATTACAATGCAGGCGGTAGGTAAAGCGGCATTTGAAATGATTGAAGAAGTAAGAAGACAGTTCAAAGAGATTCCGGGAATCATGGAAGGAAAAGCGAAGCCGGATTATGCAAGATGTGTTGACATCTCTACATCCGCAGCACTTAAAGAAATGATTATTCCGGGCGTCTTGGCGGTAGCAAGTCCGATTGCGGTCGGATTGTTGCTCGGAACGGAAGCGCTTGGCGGATTGCTCGGCGGCTCACTCGTTTCAGGAGTTTTGATGGCGATTATGATGTCCAATGCCGGTGGAGCATGGGACAATGCGAAAAAATATATTGAAGGTGGAGCTCATGGCGGAAAAGGTTCTGAGCCACACAAAGCGGCAGTTGTTGGAGATACGGTTGGTGACCCGTTCAAAGATACATCCGGACCATCCATCAACATTCTTATCAAACTGATGACCATCGTTGCAGTTGTATTTGCACCATTGTTCGTTCAGTATGGTGGAATCCTTCTTAAAATGATTGAGAAGTAATCTCATGAAATAAAACAGCTTTCGGCAGTGCGAAACACAAATGCGCGCGGCGGAAGGCTGTTTTTTTGTGCAGAAATCTGATTTTTGTTCGCTCGTAATACTTTTTATACTAATACCTAATACACTACAGAAAAATTATTCTTTTTCCCTTCCTATGGAACGGCGGAACGGTGGGGTCACCGTTCCCTACAAGGCGAGAAACAAAGAACAGTTATTCAAAATACAAATTGTT
>JAUNKE010000088.1 GCA_030532905.1 Peptostreptococcaceae bacterium | reverse complement strand
AGAGGCTTAAAAAAGAGTTTGTTTTGAGTCGCGGTTAATGAGCAGACACTACATATAATATAAAAATCCTAACGACAGGATGCATTCGAAGCTAAAATATGCTTGGCAAGATTCTGTTGCGTTAGGATTTTGTTCTTAATGATGCATAGATTTATTCGTTATAGGAATTCCATTCTTACGATGGACATTTTGATGAGATTGTCTCCGATTTTGGCTAACAATCGATGGATGCCTCGAATGCCGGGACTTTTCATATCATAATATCCAAGCATATATTTTTTGGCGCTTACCTTGATATTTTCGAACCAATTCAAATCCTCAAGAGGATTATTCACATAGAAATATCCTTGAACATCTTTGATTCCCATGCTGCGAAGATTGGTGGAAATCATCATTTTGAGTCCGAATTTTCCTACCGTATCAAATATCAAACGACCGCCCGGATATCTTTTCGACAGTTCGAAAATCATATCTTTGACCTCGGTGGTTTTGAAATAGTGAAATACGCCGGCGGCGAAAAAAATAATCCCACGGGATGCATCCAAAGAGTCCATCCACGAATAGTCTTTTAAATCACAGGCAATATTTTTTTCTCTCTCTCCAATCGCAATCAGTTTCTCACGCGTTTCGATAATGTCCGGAAAATCAACATTTACGATTTGACAGATTTTATTATCACAAACTCTTCCGGTCTGGTCGAGACCGCAGCCGAGATTGACCAATGTGGCATTAGGATAAGTCTCTAGGTAATCTTTGATTTCCCACATAATATCCAATTGTCTCATTGCGGCTTCAAGCGCACCGAATTGATAAAGTGTGGAATTCTTTTTTGACTCAAGTTCTGAAAAATCATAGTCCAAACTGTCACATAAGTTTTTAGCGGAATGGTCGTTGTACAACTCCGGGAATTTTTCCGCACACATTTTGCGACCATAGAGCGGAATCAATAGGGTTTCCTGAACGGAATTTTTTTCAATTCGTATTTTATCGGATTTCATCAGTTCCTCCTTACTCAAGACAGAATTTGAGAAGTGAAAAGAAAATTTTATTATATGTATGCCGGACTGAACACTGAGGTAAGTTTTGAAAAAATTACCTCCATAAGCAGCCTAAGGAATGTAGAAGTCGAAAACAAAAATCCTAAATCCATGTTCTTCTAAGCAGGGTATTATTCCTTGTTGAAAACATACACGCCGACGCCGGAAGAAATGATAAGCATGATTCCCAAGATACTGTACCAATCAAGCACTTCTCCAAATATAAAGTAGCCGACCGATGCGGAAAAAATGATATTGGAATAATTATATATGCTTACTTCGCCGGCCACCGCAAGTTTATAAGCGGAAGTTAAAAAGGTTTGACCGAGGCCGCCCAATATTCCGATACCGAGCATGGTCAGTGCCAATTTCGGAGTTACTACGATCTCGTTAAACAAAACCAAAGGCAGACAAATGATACAGGAAAATAAGCCAAAATAAAAGATGATGACATGAGAGTGAACCTTATTTTTCATAAAAGAAATCATTGTATATGCCATTCCGGAAAAGACCGCTGAACACAATGCCAGCAGCGCCGGAAAAACCGCAGAATTGAATTGCGGTTTGACAATCAAAAGGACGCCGGCAAAGGCTGTCATAATCGCGATAGCCTTTGCTTTTGTCAATTTTTCTTTTAGGATAATACAGGAAAAAAGCATTACAAAAAACGGAGAACATTTTTGAAGCGCGGCTGCATCCGCTAAGTTGATGCTACGCATTGCGTTGAAAAAGAGAACGATTCCCATAAATCCGCAAAAGCTTCGAACGAGCAGCGCCAATCGTGCATCTTTTGCCACTTTCAGTTTGTCCAAATTTTTGTACTTGTACAGCGAATACAGCATCATCAGTACGACGATGGAATTTCTTACAAAAACCTGCTCAAACAGCGGCAATTCGCTTGCCGTGGATTTGACCAGCAATTGCATCATTGAGAAAGAAAATGATGAAAGTATCATATAAAATGCTGCTAACTTTTTGTTCTGCTTCTCCATTTTTTGCCTCTTGTTACTATTTATCCGATGCTAATACATCATTGTATTCGCTTTTTTCCTCAAACACTTTTACTGCGTATGGGCATTGAGGAACAATTTTTTTGCCTTCCGCTCTAGCTTTTTCTACAAGAACTTGGATTAGCTGTTCGCCTATTTTTTGTCCTCTTAATTTCTCATGCACAAAAGTGTGATCCAAATACCATACACCGTCTTCCTGATAAGTCACTTCTGCAATCAATTCACCATTTTCATCATTCTGAAAAAATCTTCCTTTTTCCTCTTGAAATTTCATATTTTCTCCTCTTCTATAAACCAACTAAAAGTTTTCAACAATTTTTTCTTTTATATATTCGGAAAGGCTTTTACCGGCAATCGTCGCCTCTCCGCCGCCAATCACATCCGGAGTCACTTTGAAGAAATTGATAACAAGCTTATTATCGACTACCAAAAATTCCTCTTTGTTTGCCGGAACAAAAACCACTTCGATGCTTTCGGTAGAAATATCTTTGATTTTGTTGATTTCAGCCGGCAACGCATCCAAGTTCAGCACTTTGAGCGGTGCTACCATTTGATTCATATAACCCAAATCTTCCAGCATCCACATATTGTTGTTCCAAAACTGACGCTCTTTCTGAGAGCTGTTGTTCAGCATTTCGCGATTGCTTATAGCGCTCAGTGATTTTCTGACGGATTCCGCATTGAAAGTTTCGTCATAGAGCAGCTTCATTTCAGGATATTCACTGAGCTCCACAAGATATTTTTCGCCGACTTTTTCTCTGTCTTTGACCGCAGTCCAAAAATAAATCATTGACTCAATGACATTCATATTGTTTCTAATTTCTTTAATCATTGTACTCTCCTTATCTAAATTAAGTCTGTGAGACTCATTATACTTATACCATAGATTTTATTTGAAAATCAAGATTTGTTTCGTATCTTGAAAGCGGAATCCACTCATTGAATGGTTTGAGCCAAAGGCAGTTTAATGATGAACTCGCTACCCTTTCCAAGTTGTGATTTTGCTTTAATCTCACCATCATGGGCATGCACGATATCTTGTGCAATTGAAAGACCTAAACCGGTTCCTCCTTGCTGTCTGGAGCGTCCTTTATCCACTCGATAAAAGCGCTCGAATACTCGTCCGACATCTTGCTTGGGAATTCCGATTCCATCATCTATAATTGAAATGACGGCGTATCCGGCATCTTTTTTCAGCGTAATTGTAATTCTTCCTTCTTCCTGTGTATATTTGATGGCGTTGGAAATAATGTTTACAAAGACTTGCTTGATTTTTGTTTTATCGGCATAGATATGCGCTTTTTCATCCGACCGAAATTTAATGATTTGATTTTTGCTTTCATAAAATAATTTCAAATGCTCAACGCTCTCGTTGATTATATCGGTGACTTCATAATTGGCAAATTCCCATTTTGTTTTTTTGAAATCAATGTGAGAAAGTTGTAAAAGATCTCGAACAAGGGCAGTCATTCGGTCAGCTTCTTTTTCAATCGTTTCCAGGAAATTTTGGGATGTTTCAGGGTCATCCACAGCACCGGTTGCAAGTGTTTCAGCATAGGTTTTGATGGTGGTGATCGGTGTTTTAAGCTCATGTGATACATTGGCAACAAATTCTTTTCGCATATCATCCAACTGCTTTGCTTCGGTAATATCTTGGAATAATAAAATAAATCCTGTCTGTCTTCTCTTGTCATCATTAAAATATGCACAGGATATTTTAAGAACTTTTTGGCTCTTTGTTTCCACAACAAAACTACCGACCTCCTGATCGGACATCGAGCGTTTTATTTCGGATAAACTCAAATTTATTCCTAATTCTTTTGAAAGATGGGTTAAATTGTTCCCGTAGAATACAATTTCCTTAGTTTCCAAAAGTTTTGGCAAGGAGCGATTATATAATACAACAAATCCTTGTTCATCCACGGCCATCAAGCCGTCCGCCATATTATTGATGATGGCGTCCAATTTACTTTTTTCTGTTGAAATTTCAATCAATGTATGATCCAGTCTTTTGGTCAGATAGTTAAAGGTGAGTCCGAGCATGCCGATTTCATCATTGGATTTTGTTTCGACCCTTTGACTGAAATCCCCTTTCGCTATCAGGCTTGCCTTCAAATTCAAATCGTTGATCGGTGTTGTAATGGAGCCGGAGATGATATAGCCGACAATCAGCGCAACAACCAATGCGACAAGCGATGCATTAATGATAATTTTAGTAGTTGCTCGTAATGAGGTATAGACTGAATTAAGCGATGCCGTTGCATAGATAATATACTGCTCCGGATTATTTTCCGAGGGGACATAGCTCGCGTAGATTTTTGACATACTGGTTCCATCGGTACTGTCTCGAATATCAATATCTACGGTTTTTTCGCTGATAGTTTTCATTATCGCGCGATTGTCCAGTACGGTCATCGCATTTTTTCCAACATAGGATGTATTGGAAGATGCCAGAATTTCGTAAGTTTGAATATCGATTAGATAAACATTGTAGCCCACCGGAAAAGGAACTTTTTCGATATTCATCTGCATCTCTTCGATATTCGGGGTGTTACTGTCCTCGGGAAATATACTTAAAATCGTACTGTTGGAAACCAGCGCCAGATTTTCTCGAACCAATTCGAGATTGTAATCTTCCAATCGGTCACTTACGAATACACCTACGATGGTCATCGCAATAAATACCAAAATAAAATACAATCCGCTCAACTTCCATCGGATACTGTTAAACATATTGCTCCTTTATTCCCCTTTGAAATAATATCCTACTCCTCGTCGGGTCATAATATATTCCGGCTTGGCAGAATCATCTTCAATTTTTTCGCGAAGTCTACGAACGGTCACATCGACGGTTCTCATATCGCCATAGTATTCATATCCCCATACGGATGCGAGAAGCTGTTCTCTTGAAAAGACTTGCTCTTTTTGCTCTGCCATAAATTTCAGCAGGTCAAACTCACGAACGGTCAACGGGATAACTTCACCATTTTTAGATGCTTCATACTTCAACAAATCGATGATAAGCGCGCCGGACTTTATGATACTTTTGGAAGTGGCGTTTTGAGATTGTTGAATCGGCATTGCGGTTCGTCGAATATTTGCCTTGATTCGAGCGGTTAATTCGCGAACGCTGAATGGTTTCGTGATGTAGTCGTCCGCTCCGAATTCCAGACCCAGAACTTTATCCACTTCTTCCGCTTTTGCAGTTGCCATAATAATGGGTACATTGGATTGCTCGCGCACTTTTTTGCACACTTCAAAACCGTCCATACCCGGTAACATGATATCCAGCAATATCAAATCAACATCGATGGAGCGCGCCAAACTTAATCCTTCAATTCCGTCGAAAGCAGTTATTATTTCAAATCCTTCTTTTTCCAAATTGAATTTTATAATATCGGAAATCGGCTTTTCATCTTCAATAACAAGTATTTTACTCATAATATCCTCCTTATGTATTTCTCTTCTAATTTTATCATAAAGAAATTGTTTTTTCAAACCGAGCGTGGATTTCATTTTATGTCAAAAAAGGCTTTGAAGCCAAACCTCAAAGCCTTATCTGTCAGATTAAATTTTACCTACCAAGTCAATTCCCGGAGTCAATGTATCATCGCCCGGCTCCCAGTTTGCAGGACATACTTTGTCTCCATGAGCTGCAACAAATTGTGCCGCCATTACTTTTCTTAGCAGTTCCTTTGCATTTCTTCCGATTCCAAGTGCAGATACTTCATATACCACAATCTCACCTTCCGGATTTACTACAATCGATGCTCTAAGTGCCTGACCTTCACCGTCAATCAAAATATTAAAGAAGTTTGATAGAACGAATGAACGGTCTGAAAGCATTGGGTATTCGATTTTTTTGATAGTATCGGATGCATCCTTCCACGCTTTGTGAACGAACTCACTGTCTGTTGAAACGGCATATACTTCGCAGTCGATTTCTTTGAATTTGTCATAGTGATTTGCAACATCTTCCAACTCTGTCGGGCAAACAAAAGTAAAGTCTCCCGGATAGAAGAAGAACAAGGACCACTTACCAAGAACATCTTGTTTTGAAATCGTCTTAAAAGCATCTCCTACAAAAGCGGGAACTGAAAAATCATCCAATTTTTTTCCTATAAATTGACACATAGTTAAAATCCTTTCTTATTAAATTCCAAGTAAATAAATCAACATTATCATTATAACACTAATAGGAATCACTATCAATAGAATTTTTTTATAAAAATGCCATAAATAATTTACCTAAAGTGAAAAAGTAATTTCCACTTGGCGGGAGTCAAAGTAGAAGTTAGTCT
>JAUNKE010000087.1 GCA_030532905.1 Peptostreptococcaceae bacterium | reverse complement strand
AAGAATTGTTCGGTCTCTTTATCGCAAAGGATATCGAGCCGTCTGAAATTGAAACTGAAAGTATTATCAACGATGCTTCTACGGTTGGACGAGGCTTTGCGGCGTCCGGCGGAGTTGCGAATGCGGTTAGTCGTGTGGCGAAGCAGTTGGATCCGAGCGCTGTGATTCAAGTCGAGCATGCGGATGGATTGCATGAATGTGTGAAGATGATTCGTCTGGCGAAGGCGGGCAAGAAAAACGGAATGTTGCTCGAAGGAATGGGCTGCGAAGGCGGTTGCATCGGTGGAGCCGGAACGGTGATTTCGATTGCGCAGGCGAAAAAAGCATTGCAGCAATTCAGTAATGAGGCGAAGGCGACCTTGTCAACGGAAAATGAATTGATTAAAAAAGTATAGTTTGTGAAGAAGTCCTGACCGATTAGCTCGGTCGGGATTTTTTTGAGCCTGTTTGAGTGAGGCGATTGCATTTTTTTAGAGTTGAATTTTGGCAGGATGCCTGCCGAAGCGTTTTAATATCGGATGTGATAATCATCTCAATTAGAAAGAATAGTTGTCAACAATCTGCATTTTGAATAACCGTTCTTTGCTTTCCGCCTTGTAGGGAACGAAAAAGCGGTGGGTTATGGATATATAACCTTCAGTCGGTGTATATCTCGTCAACCCATGCATGTGACCTACCGGAGATTTTCATCGCGTTGCTTGAAAATCGGGCTAGGTCTGGAACCCCATCGTTCCGCCGTTCCATCGGAACGGAACAATCGTAATTTCATCCGTGGTTTATTGGTTTTATAACACCATACAAAGTCAAAAGAAACAGAGAGATAGAAAAGAAGTGATATTTTTAGTATAATTATAGCAAGCAAACTGAAATTATGATGATAAATAACTTAGGATATAAGCTGAAACCGAATTATAATAATGGAAAATGGTAAAACTCGCGCCAATGGTGCGAAGAATAAAATAAAAAAAATCAGATTGGAGTGATAAGAATGGATAAAAAGGACTTATCTATAATTGGAGATGGTGAGTATATAACAATGCTTGAGAAAATAAAAAAATCATATAGAGACAGGCAACTTAAAGCAGCAGTTTCCGTCAATTCTGAAATGCTAAGGTTTTATTATAGCTTAGGAGAAGAAATCATTAGCTTAAAGGCAGAAAGCAGATGGGGAAGTGGATTTTATAAAAAACTAAGTTCAGATTTGCAAAAGGAAATTCCAAATGTCAAAGGATTTTCTATTACTAATTTAAAATATATGAGGAAATTCTATGAAATGTATTCTCCATTAAATCGTCCACAGCTTGTGGACGATTTACGAATATCCAAAGTCAGTAGAGATTTTGATATGATTTTTAGTATCCCTTGGGGACATCAAAGATATATTATGGATAGATGTGAAGGGAATTTGAATAAAGCACTTTTCTTTATATCTAAAACATTAGAAAATAGCTGGAGTAGAGCCGTGCTTTTAAATTTCTTGGATACAGACCTGTTTGATAGACAAGGAAAAGCAATAACAAAGTTCTTCTAATGTTAGATGTGAAAATGATTTTGACTTCTCCATGAATGATTTCCTTTCTGCGGCTGTCTGATAAATATTGTAAGTCTTATTTCTACTTTTTACAAAGTGGAATTTCCTGTAAGACTAATTTCTACTTTGACTCCAGCCAAGTGGAAGTTACTTTTTCACTTTAGGAATGAGATAAAGTTATTTCAGGAGGGATTTTTTGGTTTGATTCCGCGTGAATTCTGTGGTATGATGTTATCGGAAAGTAGCGGCGTTGAACTTTGCGAAGGTCGTTTACATATTGAAAACGAAAGGAGAAATGATGGAAAAGAAATTGTATAAATCCGCAACGGATAGAAAAATTGAAGGTGTTTGCGGAGGTATCGCGGAATACTTCGGAATTGATTCGACGATTGTGCGCTTGATTTGGGTAATTTGCATTTTTTGGGGCGGCGGCATCATCGCTTACATTATTGCGATGATTGTTATGCCGAATCCTCCGGCTGATGAGCCGTATTACACATCGAATCCGTCGGATAACGATTCGAGCGGGGATATGTAGAGTCTGCTGCTTTTGAATAAAAACCGGAATTTGACAAAACGACCGAGGTGCTTTGCATTTCAGTCAAAATAATTCTGTGCCCTTTGAGGATTATATTGAATTAAAAAACTCCAAACATCCTGTTACGGTTGTCCGGAGTTTTTTTGTGCTCGTTTTGATATCACCTATGCGGTTGAGTAATCGATATTTGTGCTTTATACTAATACCCATTAAAAAACAGAGTTATCAACAATTTGTATTTTGAATAACCGTTTTTTGCTTCCCGCCTTGTAGGGAACGGTGGCAGTAGGTTTCGGACATACAATCTCCCTGCGGTTGTTGTATATCTCGCCAACCCATGCATGTGACCTACCAAAGATTTTCATCGCTTTGCTTGAAAATCCGGTTAGGTCTGGAACCCCACCGTTCCGCCGTTCCATCGGAACGGAAAAAGAATATTTTTTCTGTGGCGTATTAGGTATTAGTATTATGCTTTTACAACAGCTCGTCGTTTTCGATTTCGGCGGCTACCGTTAATAGACATCACCGGATTTTTTATGCTTTTACAACAAGCTCGTCGTTTTCGACATCGACGGTTATCGTCGAGCCGACATCGATATCGCCTTGAATGATTTTTTTGGCAATCAGTGTTTCCAGTTTGCCTTGAATATATCTTTTGAGCGGTCTTGCACCATAGAGCGGGTCATAAGCCGCGTCGGCGATTCGATTTTTTGCCGCTTGGCTGATTTCCAATCCGAGTTGTTGCTGCATCAATCGCTCTCTCAATTTGTCGATAATCAAATCGATGATGGAAAGCACTTCTTTTTTGCTGAGCGGTTTGTAGAACACGATTTCGTCCAATCGATTCAAAAATTCAGGTCTAAAGGACATTTTCAGCAAGCTGTTGACTTGCTCAACGGCATCCGCTGTCAGATTGCCTTCTTCATCAATTCCGGAAAGCAGGTATTCCGAGCCGAGATTGGATGTCATGATGATGATGGTGTTTTTGAAATCTACGGTTCGTCCCTGCGAGTCGGTGATTCGTCCGTCGTCCAGCACTTGCAGCAAAATGTTGAATACATCATGATGCGCTTTTTCCACTTCGTCAAACAATACGACGGAATACGGTCTGCGTCGAACGGCTTCGGTCAACTGACCGCCTTCATCGTAGCCGACATAGCCCGGAGGCGCTCCGACCAATCGGGATACGGAATGTTTTTCCATATACTCGGACATGTCGATTCGGATGATATTTTGCTCGTCGTCGAACAGACTTTCGGCAAGCGCTTTGGCAAGCTCGGTCTTTCCTACGCCGGTCGGTCCGAGGAACATGAAGGATCCAATCGGTCGATTCGGGTCGGAGATGCCGGCGCGTGAACGCAAAATCGCTTCGGCGACTTTGGTGACGGCTTGCTCCTGTCCAATGACTCGCTTGTGCAAAATATTTTCCAAGTTGAGTATTTTTTCTTTTTCGCCTTCCAACAGTTTGGTAACGGGAATTCCCGTCCATCGCGCAATAATTTTTGCAATTTCTTCTTCGGTCACGCGGTCGCGAAGCAAGCTGTGCTGATTGGTGTTTTGATTTTCCTGTTCCGCTTTTTCAAGGTCGGACAGCAATTTCGGCAAAATCCCGTATTTTAGTTCGGCGAGTCTTTCCAAATTGTATTCTCTTTCCGCCCGCTCAATTTCGGCATTGACATTGCCCAATTCTTCTTTCAATTTTTGAATCGCAACGATGCTGTCCTTTTCGGATTCCCATCGCGCCTTCATGACGGAAAATTCATCGCGCAATTCCGCCAGCTCTTTTTGTGTGAGCGCCAAGCGCTCCTGACTGAGTTTATCGGTTTCTTTTTTGAGCGCTTCCTCTTCGATTTCAAGTTGCATGATTTTGCGCGAAATCTCATCCAGTTCGGTCGGTAGCGAGTCGATTTCGGTTCGTATCATCGCACATGCTTCGTCCACCAAGTCGATGGCTTTGTCCGGCAAAAATCTGTCGCTGATATAGCGATGTGAAAGAGTGGCTGCGCTGATGAGAGCGGAGTCTGCGATTGAAACGCCGTGGAAAACTTCGTATCGCTCTTTGAGTCCGCGCAAAATGGTGATGGTATCTTCGACGCTCGGCTCATCGGCTAGAACCGGCTGAAAGCGTCGCTCCAAAGCGGCATCTTTTTCAATATACTTGCGGTATTCGTCCAAAGTCGTTGCACCGATACAGTGCAATTCGCCGCGAGCGAGCATCGGCTTGAGCAAATTGCCGGCGTCCATCGCGCCTTCGGTTTTACCCGCTCCGACGATATTGTGCAACTCGTCGATGAACAGGATGATGCGTCCGTCGGATTCTTTTACTTCGCTCAACACCGCCTTCAATCGCTCTTCAAATTCGCCGCGGAATTTTGCACCTGCAATCAGCGAGCCCATGTCGAGTGCAAAAATCGTCTTGTCCTTGAGCCCTTCCGGTACATCACCTTTGAGAATTCGAATCGCCAATCCTTCGACGATGGCGGTTTTTCCGACGCCCGGCTCTCCGATGAGAACGGGATTGTTTTTGGTTTTACGCGAAAGAATTCGGATAACATTTCGAATCTCATTATCGCGTCCGATGACCGGGTCGAGTTTTTGACTTCGCGCTCTTTCAACAAGGTCATAGCCGTATTTGCTCAATGCCTCGTAACTTTCTTCGGGATTGTCGCTGTCAACGCGCCGATTGTTGCGAACGCTTTGAAGGGCATCCATAAAGGCTTTCTTCTCGATGCCGATTCGCTTGATCATCTCTTTTACTTTGTCACTCTTGTCGTTCAAAAAGCCAAGCATCACATGCTCGACCGAGATATATTCATCCTTAAATGATTTCGCTTGATTTTCCGCCTCGATTAGAATTCGCTCGATGGCAGGGGAATAATAAATTTCTTTGTCCATGCCGGAGCCGGTGACCGAGGGCAATTTGTTGATATAGCCAAGCACGATACTGAGCGCAAAGTGCAGGTCGATGCCCATCTTTTGCAATAGGCGCGGAATGAGTCCGTCCTCCTGCTCGAACAATGCATACAGCAAATGCTCGGGCTCCACTTGATTATTGCTCAGTGAAATCGCCTTGCTGCGCGCATCGGTCAACGCGCCGATTGTTTTTTGAGTAAATTTTTGTGTGTTCATATTTCCTCCGTTTCTTCTTCTTCGATTAAATAACAATTTTGTTCTGAATCAATTTCAGATATTCTTTTTCCATCTGCTCAAAATTGGCATCGGGTTCATGGAGATACCATTTGAGCAATTTGTCGAAGCAATCGATATAGGTGCTCAACGCTTCGCTGATAATTTTGTTGCCGGCATTATCGTCGGCATTCGGCATCGGGAATGTTCTTTTGAATTTTCCGTTCTCCACTTCGTATTGAATGCTGTCTTTCGGAAAAAATTGGTGGATGTATTTTTTCTCAAGCAAGATAAAACTGTGAAAAAATCCGTCCAATATATCCAACAGCTCGCTGCTCTGTGTTCTGAAGTTGACACGCAGCATACCGATTTGATTGTGCTCGCTGTATTTGTGTAATTCGAGCGAATATTTGATGGTCGGTCGGTATTTGTACTCGAGCGGACTTTTGAGCGAAAGGGTCGAATTACCCTCCGAAAGCAAAATAAAATCCGTGCTCTCAATCATCTGTGTGATTTTTGAAAATATCTCGCGAATTTTCATTTCCGGTGTTTCAAAAGATATATATTCCGCTAAAATTTGATTTATCAAATTGCTGCGATTCGTTCCCAATTTATAAGCCAATCTGTCAATCTCCTGCATAATGCTTTTGGAAAGCATCAGGCTATACATATTTTTTTTCATAGAAGCCTCCTTGCTTAAATTATAATATGAAAAATATAAATTGTAAATAGATTTATATAAAATAAGTTACAAAATATTTTGTTTTGAAAACGAGTTTGAATTGAGAATCTGAATTGGAAATTTATGTATGACATGGAGAATATGAGTTGGTGGGATTGGAAGTTTCAAATGAAAAAGCGAAATTCAGATACAAAAATGCAGAGTCCGATTTTAAAACGGATTTTTGAAATGCTGAAATCAAAGTGCGAAATGAGATGGAAGTATTTGCGCTCTTCAGCGGAAATAAAAATTCAAAGTTGGCATTGGAAATCTGAAAATCAAGAGCGGTGGCTCAAAAAGGAAATGAGCAATAGCGATAAAGTACCGGACAGAAAGAAACAATGCAAAGAAAAATATGAAAAAATTGCTTTGGAGAAGGACATATATAAAGGAAGGGTCACAAAATAAACAAACAAATTAAAAGCTACATTGGAATTAGAGAACGCATAA
>JAUNKE010000013.1 GCA_030532905.1 Peptostreptococcaceae bacterium | reverse complement strand
TTAAATCGGATATCTTCATTTTTGTTTGTGGTATTTTTTCGTGCCTTTTTCAGTTCTTGGATTTCAAGTTTTATATTTTCTTCTACTATATTTTTCATAATCTTATTATATCACATCGTTATGCTTTTTAATAGGTATTAGTATTACCTGATATACATAAGCATAAGGTTTCGGCTTGATATATTGACCTTTACCTTTTTCCGCTACGAGTTTTCCGTTTTCCGCCATCAGTTTTCCGCGCAGGAATACTTTTTCGGCAATCCCTTTTCGCGGGAAGCCTTCATAGGCTGCATAGTCCGTTCCCTCATAGCTGTCGGCATGTGTAATAACACCTTCAAAATCCGGATTGAAAATGACGATGTCCGCATCCGAACCGATTTGAAGCACTCCTTTTTGAGGATATAATCCGACGATTTTGGCAGGATTGGTCGCAAAGATTTCAACAAATTTTTGTTTGGATATCTTTCCATTGCATACGCCCTGCGTCCAAAGCATATCCAATCGGTTTTGCATTCCCGGACAGCCGTTTGGAATTTTGGCAAAGTTGCCGAGCCCGTCCTTTTTCTTTTCAAATCCGCCGAGTACGGCTGCATGGTCGGAGCCGACCGCAAGCAGATAGCCTTTGGAAATGGCATCCCACATTTCGTCCAACTGCCATTCTTCGCGAAGAGCAGGGGAGCAAACATATTTCGCACCTTCAAAATCAGGTTTTTTCAAGAAGCTGTCGTCCAAAGTCAAATAATGCGTACAGGTTTCGCCATAGATTGGCAATCCGCGCTCGTAGGCATTTTTGATTTCAAGCGCCGCTTCGATACAGGAAACATGCACGACAAACAGCGGACATTCCGCAAGCTCCGCCAATGCAATCGCACGATGCGTCACCTCCGATTCAACCACAGGCGGTCGGGAATGCGCATGATAAATCGGGTCGGTCTTGCCTTCGCTGAGCAGTTGTTGCTGAAGCGTATAGACCATGTCGCCGTTTTCCGCATGCACCATGACCGTGATTCCGTAGTCTTTTGCAATCTGCATGCTTTTGAAAATCAAATCGTCCTGCACCATGAAAGGGGTGTATTTGTAAGCCATAAAGAATTTGAGCGTCGTAATGCCCGCATCGACCATCTTTGGAATTTCGTTGAGCAATTCTTCGCTCGTATCCATGACCATGCCGTGAAAAGAATAATCCGAAGTGGATTGCCCTTTGGCAAAATTTTGGTCATGAAGCTGTATCGATTCGATGATTCCCTTGCCGGCTAATTGCGGGGCGAAATCGACGATGGTTGTCGTTCCGCCCACAACTGCGGCGTGAGAGGTATCGAATGTTGTTGTGGCAAATGAGCCCATGTGAACATGCTCATCGACTCCGCCCGGAAAAACATATTTGCCCGCAGCATCGACGACTTCATGGCCACTCGGATTGATATTTTCCGCAATCTCAACAATCTTTCCATTTTCTACAAGAATATCTGCAACATATTCCGATTCGGTGTTGATGATTGTTCCGTTTTTAATGAGAAGTCCCATGTTACCTCCTTATGAAAAGTGCATCCCAAGCAAGTCGGGATGCACAAACAAGCTATTTTCTATAAACGCTCTTGTCGATTCCTTCCAGATATTTTACTACTTCATCTACGGACACGACATCACAGAATTTTGCATCCATATCAAACAGGTTCCATTCAATAACGCCGGGTACGCGGTCGCCGATAGTGCCTTCCGGAACGATGGTCTTAAATCCGTAGCCGGTGGAGTCCATTACGGTATGTCGAACGCATGCACAGGAAGTTGCGCCCATAACGATTACGGTATCCACGCCCAAGTAAGTGAGCAGAGATGCCAATGGCGTTCCGAAGAAGTTACTTGCATATTTTTTGTGAATAATCGGCTCTTCCGGTTGCGGCTTGAGTCTCGGGTCGATTTCCATCCATCGGGAGTTGATATCGAGTGTGTGGAGAGGAATTTTTTCATCCCAGCGTCCGAGGTCAAGTTGCCTGTCGCCCAAGAATGCGGTAGTTGTATGGAAGATAGGAACGCCTGATTTTCTTCCCGCTTCAAGAACTTTCAGCGCATTTGCACAAACTTCTTCACTGTTGTCGCAAGTGAAAGGGTGACCGTCTTCCATCCAGGCTCTTGCCATATCCACCGTTGTGATGGCAGGCGCTTTACCAAATCCCATTCTTGTTTGGAATCCACGCTCTTTGTAAATTTCTCTGGCTTCCTTAAATGCTTTTTTCAGAAGCTCCTGATCAAATTCATAACTCGCTCTTGATTTAAACTTTTCATTCATTGTTTGTCTCCTTTTTCTTACTAAAAATGGATTATCACCGTTTTGCAAAACACAGAGTAGGAAAGCCCTAACTTCTTTGCCAATTAGTAACGCAATTCGCGTGCCAAAAAATAAAAATCTTTGTAAACAATCTTGAATTTTATTTTTTTGTTTTGATAAAACCATTGTAATTGCAACAAAAAAATGATGAAAAGAATATCAAAAAAATTTTTGAGCAGGAAAATTTCCCGCTCAAAAAGAAAAATGAATTTGATTTTCCAAGACGGAAAGAAGATTTTTTGCACGAATGCAAAGTTATCGTTCATTCTAAAAGTTTCGGATGATGTTTTTTGTCAAAAAATGAGATTCAGCAAAGTAATTGAGAAGCTGTAAAAGCTCCCTTACTTTTTATAAAAGGATTCGCTAACAATATTGCAAATCAATAGGAGTTTTTTGCATTTTTGCAAAATCCTTAGGAAAGTTATTCTTTTTCAAAATGCAAATCGTACTTTTTCATCTTGCGGCTCAATGTCGAAAAATGAATGCCGAGCGCATTTGCCGCGGTTTCTAAAGTATTGTATCGCAAAATCGTATCCTCGATGACGGTTTTTTCGTACAAATTAACGAGATGCTCCAGCTTGTTGCTTTGTTTTTCCGAATACGCCGGGCTGTCGAGCATAATTTTGGAAAGCACTTTTCCGGGAATGCTTTCCATCGTGATTTTCTGCTCGCTGATAACATAGAGATACTCCACGATATTTTCAAGCTCGCGCACATTCCCCGGCCAAGAATATTGGGTGAGCGCCGCCATCGCCTCGTCGCTAATCGTCTTGGTGGTCTTGTATTTTCGATTGATTTTCTCCAAAAAATGATTGATGAGAAGCGGAATGTCTTCGGTGCGCTCGCGCAAAGGTGCAACGGTAATCGGCACGACATTGAGTCGAAAGAACAAATCCTCGCGAAAATTGCCCGCCTCGACTTCTTTGGCGAGATTTCGATTGGTCGATGCGAGAATGCGAACATCGAGCTTGACCGGTGTCTTACCGCCGACACGATAAATTTCTTTTTCCTGCAGAACGCGAAGCAATTTGGATTGCATATATAAAGGAAGCTCTCCGATTTCGTCCATCAAAAGTGTGCCTTTGTTTGCCAATTCGAACATACCGATTTTGCCGGTAGCACTCGCGCCGGTGAAAGCTCCTTTTTCATAACCGAACAATTCGGATTCGAAAAGCTCGCTTGGAATCGCCGCACAGTTCACCTTGATAAAAGGTTCTTCCCGCCTCGGACTGCTGTAATGGATGAGCCTTGCCATCACTTCTTTTCCCGTTCCGGATTCACCCTCGATCAAAACAGTGCTGTCATACAATGCGACGCGCTGAGACAAATCGATGATGCGCTGCATCTGTTTGCTGCGATAGATAAAACTTTTGGTCTTGGACAAAACTTGACGCAGATGGACAACCTCTGCGGAAAAATGCTTGGTCTGCTCTTGACTTTGCTTAAGCTCTTCACGCAAAGCGATTAGCGTATTGAGATTCCTCGTGTTGTTTACCACTCCGCGAAGCTTGTTTTCATTATCATAAATCGGATTTGCCGTACTGAGCGCCGATTTTCCGGTGATGTAACTATGTATGGTCGATACCCTTTGACCCGTTTCGATGACTTCCAGCGATATGGCGCGGCTGATGATTCCTTCTTCCAGCAATTTTGCCAAATTTTGACCGAGCAAATCGGATGCTTGCAATCCGGTGACTTCTTCATATTGCTCGTTGACATAAATAACATTGCCCTGCTCATCCGTAATCAAAATACCGTCGGAAGAGCAGTCGAGTGCCTTTTTATAAAAATCCGCCGTCATAAATCCTCCTTGTTTTGAGCGAAACGAAATTGATTTTCCGTTCTGCAAAACGAATATTCTACGAAGTTCATTCAAGTTATTTATCGAATTTCATTTCTTTTACTAATACATTTCAACTAAAATCCGTTTTTTGTCATATCATTCGATTGATTTATTTGATTTCATTGTAACATACAAAAAGAATTTTTAGCCGTTTTTTACAAATTTCACTTTAACTTTTTTGTTCATAAGCACACTTAAAATCTCTTCCTGGTATATAGCATTTTCTACATAGAGATCACATGGTTTTACATAGAAATTTTTGATGAATCGGATATCCGCTCACCATTTGAAAAGGGGAGAAGTTGGAAATAAGAATAAAAAATGATATAATTGACGGAAGATATTAAACGGGAAATGGAAATAGAGGAATCAAAATAGATGTTAATACTAAACTCAAAATAACCATAAAAATTGTTCCCCGTTCCAATGGAACGGCGGAACGGTGGGGTCACCGTTCCCTACAATGTGGTAATCAAAAAGTCGGTATCTAAAATAAAAATTTCAAGTAGATTCCATGCTTGGATTGACAGGATATACAAAACCGAAGAGAGTTTGCTTATCCGTAACTTACTGTCACCGTTTCCTACAAGCTATTTAAAATAAGAAAATTTGTTAAGTGCTGTTCTAAAAATTAGTATAAGAAAAAAACTCTTTGTGAGTTGAAGTGATGAAGCAAGGCAACAAAAAAAGGAGTAAGAAGTCAAATGACCAAAAAAATTTTTTACGATGACGCTTATCGGACGCAATATCGTGCGAATATCATCGAGCGGATTGAAGATGGAAAAGATTATGAATTGATATGCGATGCGACGATTTTTTATCCCGAAGGCGGAGGGCAACCATCGGACAGAGGAACAATCAACGGCGTCGAGGTGCTCGATGTGCAGGAGAAAGACGGCATCATTCATCATATTATGGCGGACAGAGTGCAGGGGGAAATTGCCGAAATGTCGATTGATTGGCAGAGACGATTCGATTTCATGCAGCAACATACGGGCGAGCATTTGCTGTCCGGAATCATCCTCAGAGAATGTGGGGGCAACAATCGCGGCTTTCACATGGGAGCGGATTTTGTGACCATCGACATCGACATTCCGAAAATGAGTTGGGAAACTTTGCGCGAAATTGAAGAAAAGGTCAATGCCAAAATTGCCGAAAAAACCATTGTGCAGGATGCGATTACAAATCGGGAAGGGCTCTCCCAATTTCCGATTCGAAAAGAGGTCAAGGCGCAGGGCGATATTCGCGTAGTTACGATAGAAGGTGCGGATTGCTGCGCTTGTTGCGGAACGCATACGAGCAATCTGTCCGAGGTCGGCATGCTCAAAATTCTAAAGACCGAGCAATACAAAGGAATGACGAGAATTCATTTTGTGTGCGGAAATCGCGCATGCAAGGATTATATTCAGCGTTTTGAAATCACGAGAGAGCTCAAAAAACAGCTCAATGCCGATGAAGAGCGAATCGTCGAGCGTGTCGTCGCATTGAAAGATGAATTGGAGAAAGCGAAATTTGAGCTTTATCACAATAGACAACTCATTGCAAAATATATGGCGAAAGAATGTTTGCAGGAAAATACGCAGGAGCTGCTGATTAAAAATTTTGAGCAGGCGGATTACGATTTGTTGATGTTGCTCGCCGAGCAGCTTCGGGAGCATTATCCAACGATGATTCTTTCATCAGGCGACGGGCGAGTGGTTGCGGAAACGAAAAAATCATTGGACATGGGCGCTTTGTTCAAAGAAGCACTTGCGAATACCGACGGAAAAGGCGGCGGAAAAGGAGCTAAAGCACAGGCGATGTTTGAGGATGCACAAAATATGGAATCCTTCATTCAGATTTTGAAAGAGCGAATCGATGCGCTCGAATAATTGTTTGGTAAAGGTAATGCAAGACATTACCTTTTTACATAAAATTTTTTGTAAGATAATGCTTTTTCGGGAGTCTTATGGATAAGGAGGTGAGCTGATGACGGAATTTGAGAAAATTTACCGAAGATATTTTCGGGATGTATTTCTATTTCTCAAATCGCTCTCCAATGATGAAAGTATTGCCGAAGAAATGGCGAGTGAAACTTTTTTCAAAGCGATGCAGACGATTGACTCTTTTCGGGGCGACTGCGACATACGCGTTTGGCTCTGTCAGATTGCGAAGAATACCTACTATTCCTATCTGAAAAAGCAGAAGCGGCTCGTTCAGCTCGATGAATTGAAAGAGGTGGCGACGGATGACATCGGTATTGAAGAAAGAATTTCCAACTCCGGCGAAGCGATGCAAATTCATCAAATATTACACGAGATGCAGGAGCCGTATAAAGAAGTTTTTATGCTGAGAGTTTTCGGGGAGCTGAGTTTTAAGGAAATAGCAAATATTTTTAAGAAAACGGAGAACTGGGCTTGCGTGACCTATCATAGAGCGAAGAACAAAATTAGAGAAAAGATGGAGGTTTGTGATGAATAAATGCAGTATTGTAAACGACCTTTTACCGCTATATGTCGAAAATATGCTCCAAGAGGACAGCAAGAAATTTGTTGAAGAACATCTTGCGGATTGTCCCGATTGTCAAAAGGAGCTCAAAGCGATGCAACAATCCGGCAAAATTATCGTGGATGCCGATGTTGTCCCGCTTAAAAAATTGAAGAAAAAAATGTTGGAGGATAAAATCCAAACCATATTGTTCACGATGGCATTGGTATTTGTGATAGCGACCGCCGCTTTTGCCGTTTTGAATTCGCCGCGATTTTTTCCATACGAAGAAAATTTGATGCAAATTACCGAGAATGAAAATGGCAAACTGCTCATTTCCTTCGATGAGCAGGTGAAGGCATACGGCTATACCAAATATTACGATGAGCAAAGAGATGTGGAAGTCTATAATATCAGCGCATGGGACAGTTTGTGGGATAATTATTTTTCCAAAAAAGGACAGCAAAATATGTCGCTGGAAGTCAAAGCATCCGACAAGGTGCAAATCTTTTACAACCAAAACAACGGAGATTCCGATGTCTTGATTTACGGATTGAAGATGGATGGCGGCGTGGTGAGTTTGCCGAGATTGGCATTGCGTTTTTATTTTACCTTTGCCCTGCTCTTTCTGTTGCTATTGTGGCTCATGCGGCTGTTCATTCGAAAGCATGAGGATGCAAAAAGAGCCGTTGACCGAATATGGCCGCTTCCGCTCGCGTATATGTTGGCACATTTTTGTGTCAAAGGATTGGAATTCAAAACCTACTCCTTGCAGAGAGATTTCGGATATATTATGTTTATCACCGTCGTTATCTATCTCGCGTTTTTGATTGCGGTGGGCAAGTATTATAGAAAGAAACTTTCTCGCAGTGTATAGTTAATATCACAAAAAGTTATTTTATAGCGGAACGGAGGCAGTAGGTTACGGATATACAATCTCCCGTTGGTCGTTGTATATCTCGTCAACCCATGTATGGAACCTACCAAAAATTTTTATCGCCACACTCAAAAATTCGGTTAGGTTTGTAACCTCTTCGTTCCGCTGTTTTATCGGAATGGAATTCATGATTTTCTATGCTATATTCGGTTTGAGTGAGAGTATAAATTTTCTATCCGATTTTTTACAGCTGTTTCGAATCGAGAATTTCGATTTCGCCATTGGCGCCGTTCATTCGAACAATGTCTCCGGTTTTCAAAATCCGGGTGGCATTTTTGACGCCGACGATGGACGGAATTTTGAGCTCGCGCGAAACGATGGCGGTATGCGACAGAAGGGAGCCTTTTTCAACGAGAATTCCTTGAGCGCTTGCGAGCAGAAAGACCCAGCCGGGATCGGTCATTTGCGCGACGATGATTTTGCCCGCGGCATTTTGTTGCTCTTTCGGATTGCGGATAACAATGACCTCCGCTTCGGCGATGCCCGGTGAGCAAGGCGTTCCATGCAAGGCATTTTCCGAAATCTGTTTCTGACTCAGACGACGACCGAGACTTTGCCGCGCATCTTTTGTCAATATCAAACGAGAATATGCCGGCGTCTGCTCATAATTCGCATATTCTTTTTTTCTTTCCGACACGATGTGTTTTGCTGAGGAGGGATGCTCGATTCGCTCAAAAACTTCATCGATGCGGAGGTAAAAAATATCGCGCGGTTCTTCAATCAAATCGTCTTTTACAAAAGAATCGGCGATGGACAAAAAGATTCTTCGAACAAAGCCGTAGATGCGCGTGCGATGAAGTCGGGACTGCTCGCGATTTTTGATACCGAGTACGGCTCTCTTGGAAAAGAACCCCGGTTTTTGTCGATTTTGCAAATTTTCCTCAATGATTTCAAGATTGGATTGGATATTTTGAAGCTGCGACAAATCGAGCAGATATTCTTCGACCTTCTGCTGCAACAATTCGGGATTGCTGCGGAAGGTTTTTGTTTCGAGCTTCAATTCTTCAACCGCCCGATCGCCGTAGCATTGAATATATTCTTCGCAGAGTCTGCGGTAGGTTTCATCATCGCCGCTTTGCGAATAACAGCTTGCAATTTCAACCAGTTTTGCAATCGGCTTCATACTCTCGATATTGTGAATTCCGGAAATGAATTCGGTATGCTTTTCGTCGCTTTTTCGCCAATTTTTGATGATGCCCGTAAAAACAAAGGCATACAAATCGTTGAGCAGGGTGATGTCCCAGATGTCGAGCAGCTCCTTTTTAATCAACAGATAGAGCGCTTGAAGTTCTTTCGGATTTTGACAATGCTCGATTTCTTCGTTGAATTTGGATTGGATTTGCTCAAATCGGTCGTTGAGCATCCGCATATTTTGGGGTACGCGAAAAAACTCGACGATGCAGGAGCAATAAATTTGAATTCGCTCGATGAAGGACAGTTTGTGAACATCGCTCGGATAGGATTTTTCGCCGACGCCGAGCATTTCCTGCCAAATCGGAATAATTTTGCTTCGCAGCGGCAAAAAATGAAGCACCCGATACCAATTCGTGATTTTGTAATAGATGCGCCCGTTGATATCGCCGACCATATTTTCAAAGATGAAAAGATTTTTGTCAACGAGCGACGGTTTTTTGAGCACTCGGCGAGCAAGACTCGTGAACACGCCGGCATAGACTTCTTTCGCAAACGAAATCGACAGCGGCAGCGTGATATTCGGATAGCTTTCGACGATATTGGAGTTGTCGTAGATTTCGATTTCGCCGTCCAACGAAGTGATTTTGCGCGCCTGCAAAATGTAGATTTTCTCATCGGCGATTGTAAATTCGATATCGAGATACTCTTGCGACAGGATTTTTTCAATCTCCTTGCCGTAGTTTAGGAGTCTCTGCAATTTGTCTTCGTCCAACAAATCTTCTTCACCATCGTAATGATAAAAATGCTCCATGCAATAATAGGTCGTCGTCGCCACCTTGTCCGAGACGATGTCTTCGCCCAGACCTTTGCCGACCACGATGACATTTTCATTTAAAATGCCGAGCGGATTGGCGGTAAAAAGCACGCCCGATAATTCGCCGCCCGCCATTTCCTGCACGATGACATCCATTTTCAAAGAGGACAAATCGATTTTTTTCTCCAAAATATATTCCAACGCGCGCACAGTATATAAGGAAGCGATGCAATCACAAACACGCTCCCGTATCTGTGCCAAAGGCGTGTTCAGATAGCTTTCGAAGATTCCGGCAAAGCTGAAATCGCCGTCTTCCAAATTGCAGCAGGAGCGAACGGCGTATAATTTTTCCGGCAAATCCAACGGCGGCATGACAAAATGAGCACGCACGAAATCTTGGAAACGCCTGCTCCAAATTGCAAGATTATCTCTCGAATCATCGGCTTGGAAATCCCGAATCAACTGTTGCAATTCCTCTCGGCGAAACAAATCGTCGAAGTGCAACACTTGAAAATGCGGAACGGGAATTTTTGCCGATTGCATTTTTTGTAAATGAATTGCCTTTGTCATATTTTACCCACCGCCAAATAAGTCGCAACCGTAAGAAGCATCATCATTTCCTGCACATAAGTGTATTGCTCGACCTTCGTGACGATGCGATATTGATAAGGGTCTTTGATATAGGACAAAAATTGTTTCGTCATCCAAGCCACCGCGAGCATAAAGAGCACAACCATAATTTTGTTCAAATTCCAAACCAAGATGATGTTGGTGACAATATCGACCAAGGTGAGCGCCAAAACAAATTTTGTCACGCGCTCGTAGCTGAAAAGTTTGGAATAGGTGACATAAGCCGTTTCTTCTTCGGGTGCGCGGATTTTTCGACTGATTTCCCAAATCAGCGATGGAAAATACAGAGTCCACAGCACCAAAAAAGTGATATAAGTATAGGGATAGAGATTATATTTGATGCAGGTAAATGAAATGATATACAGATTGACGATAATCTGTACCGGATTGTGCGTCACGAGTGCGAGGGGCAAACTCGATTGAATTCGGTGTCGCTGAAAAAACCACTGACTCATCAAAAAGCCGTAGCCGTACAGGAACAGGAAGAAATAAAAATTATTCATATACAAAAAATTGAGCACAATCGCAATCGCCTGAACGACAGCACAGGCGACGAACAAGTCTTTTTTGGTAACGCGACCGCTCGGCAACGGACGATGCGCAAAGAGCACGAGGTCAAGCTCGTAATCTTTGAAATCGTCAGCGATTCGAAGATACATATAAAATGCAAACACGGTATACGCGCCGATGATTTCCTGAAATCCGATTGAAAAATCCGTCACGCCGTAGTTGAGCAAAATGATAAAATAAATTTCGCCGAATACGATAAAGCCGAGTAAGAGACGCGCCGGAATCGGAAACATTTCTCTAAAATAGATATTCAAACGCTTGAGCATATTTCCCCCTATGAAAAGACCGAGTAAAACTCGGTCTGAAATTTAATAACTCGTATTGTATAATGTTGGGTCGGAAAGATTTGAAAGTGCTCCCGAGAGCAAAAGCACGAGGTAAAGTATAAAAAATACAACCTGCAGAATCAACATCATTCGTGCATAATTTTGTTTACTCGGATTGATATTGCTTGAAAAAGCAAAGACAATGAGCATTATCAGACCAATCATCGGAATACCCGACACGAAGATGGTGAGTACCCATTCACCCAGGCCGACTACGGGATACAATCCGTTGTTTGAATTATAATTTTGATTCATAAATCCTCCTTAAAACAACATCGCCATCTCTTGCGATTGAAAAGCCGCTACAAGAATAGCAATAATCAGTCCCCAGAATAGCATGGACACCACGATTCCGATAGCTATTAAAATAAGTTGAGCTTTACAGTAATTGCTTTTGTTCGGATTCGTGTCGCTGCTGAATCCCCAAACGAAAAGCATGATGATATTAACAACCGGAATTATCATTACCAAAAACATAATAAAGAAATCGCCGAGTGTTATCGGTGGAGCCATCTTCTGACGATTGTAGTAGCTTTCAGAAGAAGCATAATAATTTTGCGGCGGGACTTCTCTCGGTGCATCCGTCTGAGAATAATTATTTTGAAAAGATGCATTTGAATTGTCCGGTTGCGGAGTTTGCGCTTCGGAATTCATCGAGTTGTTCTGCTCGCTTCCGTTATAATTGTTTTGTTCCATACGAAATCCTTTCTGACTCTGAATCTATAAATCTACTATACCACAGAACGACTATTTTTTCCACCGGATTCGAGCAAGAGTGGCGTGTCAAGTTGTTGTGGAGTTTTTCGGTTATCTTCTCTCTGCTACTATTCCAAGTCCGATATTTACTATCCTATACTCAGATGAAACATTTATCTGCTAAAAGAGTCAATAACTGAATAAACTTCACTCAAATCCGAGGCATGAATATTTGAAACACTATAAAGCACATCTTCGTGGAAAAACTCAATCATATATGAATTATCTATTTCTGTTTGTATTATTGCAACGGAATCTCCCATTGCATTTTCTTTTGATTCTATGAATTTGAAGGTATTATCATATTCATAACCGAGTTTTCCCGGCGACTTGGTTAAAAAATACATACTCAAAAACGGTCCATTGCCGCCTTCAAGATCCTTTTTCATAAACACAATTTCACTTTCCAAATTGCTGCTCTCTCGATTTGTATAGTATGCATTATACGAATCATTATAAAAAAGTTCCGATTTTAAGAATTTGTAACCCAAGTCTTTTTCAATATCCTCTACATTTTCATATTCTTTTTGTTTGTCATCTTTCATAAACACAGTGAATTCAATGTCATTCACTTCGATAGGTTTTGTATCCTCGTTGATAAGTACGGACTCGTTACCTACAATAATTTCTGAGGTAGAATTATTTTCATCTTTGTTTTTACATCCGGTAAAAATTAGAATACCCAAAACTACCAATACAAGATACTCTTTCATTTTTCCACTTCCTTTCCTCTAAAGGCGTTGATTATTATAACAGTTTTCTTTCACAATACAAAACTCTTGAAAATACCTAACTTCGCATCTATCCTGATTTTTTTATGTACCGCAGTCGCGCAATAGTTATTGTAGAGATTGCTTCGATGAAAGATGTTGTGTTAAATTTATTTTACCACATTGAAGCAAATCTTTACCCCATTTTAAGATTTCCTACAACTATTTTACACTTGAGCAAGAAAAAAGACCGAGCAAAACTCGGCCTAAACATTCGATTCACGCATTAACTCGTCAAGAATGCCCGAACTGATGAGATAGAGTACAAAGATAAAGCCAATTACAATATGGATAACTTGCATAATCAGCATCAACTGAGCATAACTTTTTTTGCTCGGATTGATATTGTCCGACATTGAAAAGATGATATACATGACAAAAGCAACAAAAGGAAAACTTCCTAAAATTGTCATGAGTATCCAATCTACCATACTGACGACAGGATAAAGCTCTTCATTGTTTGAATTGTATTCCCGATTCATAAATCCTCCCGATTAAAATAACATTGAAGTCTCTTGTACACTCAATACAATACTGGCAAAAATACTCCACATAATGCCCCAAAATGCCGATATGGAGGTAGCCCAAATGCCAACGACAATAAGTCTTGCACGGCAATAATTTTTTCGATTCGGGTTGGTTTCATTGCTGAATGCCCAGACAAAGAGCATTATCATTCCAACAACGGGAATCGTTGCTACAACATAAGTGATGAACCAGTCCTTCATTGTCATTGCCGGTGCCATTTCTTCCCGATGATAATCGCTCGGAGAATAACGATAATGATTTTGATGAGCAATCTTTCCGGATGATTCCAATGTAGAATAATTTTCTCCAAATGATTCGTAGGAATTTTTCTGATGTGGATTTTGAGACTCGGAATTCATCGCGTGATTTTGCTTGCTTTCATTGTAATTGTTTTGCTCCATTCGATTTCCTTTCTGAACTCAAATTTATAAATCCACTATACCGCAAAAAACCGCTTTTTCCACTTTTTTCACTTTATTTTTCAAGAAAACGGATTATGAAATAAATTGCGAATTCTTACTTTTGATAAAGCGGTGAATAAACGGGAGCGCAGAGATTTTTTAGAAAGATTTCGATTTATTCCCGACGCTCAGATTTGTAAACCGATTGGCATTTCGATTGGCTCAATCGAGAATCAAAAAATGACAAAATTGTAACCTGACAAAATTTGAAATAGCGGTTATAATGTAATACGCAAAGAATTTACCTGAATTTAGTTCAGCAACTCTTTTGAAAATCTGTCGTTCGGATTGATTCGGAGAGTGGATGAGCATTCCTTATGGTGAAGAATCGCTTGATGAAGGATTTTGCAAAATTTATAATAAAAGTATGGCGTTTCAGCCTACTATGATATGGAAGGATAAAGAAAATGAAAAGAAGAATAGCAGCATTTTTGATTTGCTCCGTCATTTTGCTTTCGGGTTGTACAAAAGCAAAAAACGAAAAATCTGAGCAAGAATTTACAACCGGCATAACTTATTCAAATCTAGTGGACAAGGCGAGTCAGGAAGAGGTAAAAGCGGCACTTGGCAAAGCGGGTATCGCACCGGATCGAATCGAAACTTTTTTGAGCAATGTTGATTTGTTCAACGAAACGGTGGAGAACAAGACATTGAACGAAGGGTTTATGAAAATCGACAATCTGTTGCCGGAGTACGATGTCGAGTCGATGCAGGATATGTGGGATTCCAAACATCCCGAGTTTTTGGGATATAATTGTCGAATTACGAGCTATGATTTGATGGGGGAATTTGTCGAAGTGAAGAATCCGACTTTCGATGATGTTTCGCAACTTTTTGCGGATAAGTTGACGATCGATACGCACCCGACACTTTTTACCGATGATGAAGAAAAACAATTCATGAGTTTGTACTCTCATATTAAAACAGTTGCCTCTACAGACATTCAGACACATTTGGATAAGGTGAAAGAGAACTGGAAGCAAAAAGGCGTCACTTTCAAAAATGAGGACAAAGCAAGCCTGATATTCGTGTTCTTTAATTTTGATGACGGAACAAATGATCCAACGGTTTTTGTAGGACATATCGGTGTCCTTTTGAAAATGGATGACGGAAAATTGCTTTTTGTTGAGAAACTGGCATTCCAAGAGCCGTATCAAGCCATTAAGTTCAATAATCGCACTGAGCTCAATGATTATCTGATGAACCGATATGATGTGGAATGGAATCAGCCGACTTCCAGTCCGTTTATTATGGAAAACGGCGAATTGCTCGAAGGATATCGTGAAAATCCGAATAAGAACAAGGGCGAATAATCCGTATTGCAGATAAAATAGAAGCGAGATAATGAGATTCGGTTTTATGAAAGCCAATTAAAAAAAGGTAGAAGCCGGGTGATTGTTATGCAAAAAAGTCTTTTTGAGATCACCATGCTTTCTGCCTTTATTAAATTTCGATGATCGAAAGTTTCAATTGCACATTCGTTGGACTAAAACTACAACCGATAATGAGCGTAAAATAAATTTCCGTAGAGGATTTACTCGTGTTCAAAGTTTCCAAGTGAAATATTATTTCCGATTCGCCAAATATTCCTCCAAGCAGATTTTTTGTTCAAAAATTTCTTTTGCCGCATCTTCTCCAACATAGCGATAATGCCATGGTTCGTATCCGATCCCGGTAATGTCAACCTTATCTTCGGGATAACGCAAAATGAAACCGTATTTGTAGCAATTTTTCATCAGCCATTGTTGCTCGGCGGTATTTTCCTGTTCCTTGTTGAGTAATTGGTAATCGGCCGAAACGATATCGACCGCCAATCCACATTGATGCTCACTGGTGCCCGGAACGGCAACCCATTTGGCAGCTTCCGTTTTGGCATCGTCTTCCGAAAATCCTTCGTTCTGATATTTTTTAACCAAATTGTTGTAGAGTTTTTTCTGTTTTTCCATCGTGCGATAGGAAGAACAAATCAGTGGCTTGAGTCCCTTCGCTCGCGCATCATCCATCATTTTTTGTAAAGAAGGATAGACTCGCTCATCGACTACATGACCGTTTGCAAGCTCTTTGAGTGAAACGGAAAAATCTTCCGGCAAAGTATTTTTCGGATTGACTAAGACCAAATTCCAATCGCTCTTTTTTGTGCTTGAAGAATTCTGCGACTCGGCGTTTTCTTCATTTTTGAAATTATTTTTCTCGTCACTTCCTTTAATCTTCGAAGGCTCTTTCAAATTCTGAGAATCGTTTTTGGATTGCGAAGAAGATTCCTGCTTTGCGGAGTCATTGTTTCCAATCGGATTTTCGAAGCGATTCCTTTTATCGATCCGCCACCATATCAGAGCGAGCGCAATCAGCAGCACTGCGATAACGGCAGCGGTTTTTTGAAAGCGGATTCGCCTTTTATATTGTTTTGAGGATTTTGTAATTCTTTCCATAACTTCCGTCCTTTATTTGCAAATCATTTTCCTTTTCATTCGATACCTATTCGGTATCGTCTTGCAAAATTATTTCTCTTCTCCTGTTTCTATGGTAGTCAATGTCCATTCTTTTGTCAAGGTTTGCAAGGGCATTTATTCATCGTTTTTACTTAGGAAAATTAAAAAACATTGACTTATTCGGAATTTATGATTAAACTGGATAAGTAAAATGAAATGGCAATATGCCGAAAGAGAGGTTAATATGAAAAAGACTTTGAAGATGATTACTTTGTTGGCGGCTTTTGCAATTCTTCTTGTTGCTTGCGGAGCGAAAAAAGAGGAGAGCAAGACTTTTGTTTTGGATAATGGTGTTGTGAATACGGAGCTTACCTATTATTATGTAGGCGACAAAGTGACGAAACAAACAACAAAAACAATCTTAAAGTACGGACAGCCGGGACTTGAGAATAAAGAGGCGGTCATGAAAAAAATGGAACCGATCGCAGCTAAGTACAAAGAGGTTAAGGGTTTGGAGCACAAGATTGAATATGGTGAAACGGAAGTAATCGAGGAACTTTCAATGGATTATTCAAGCATTGATTTTGAACAATTGAAAGGTCTGGAAGGTATGACATTTGCCGGCGACCCGAAAAACGGAATCAGTATGAAAAAATCGGAAGAGATTCTGTTGGCAGGCGGATTTACCTTAAAATAAATCGTTGAAGCGGAATAAAGGTGGCTTTCAATGCCCATAAGAAATGGCAAACTCCTAAGAGCGAGCCGTTTTATAAGTTTGAATGTGACCTGATCGATAAAAAGGGAGCTGTTTCAGAGTGAAAATCTCATTCTGCAACAGCTCCTTGTTTTTTGCTATTTTTGTTTCACTCGAACGCCGTCTTTCAGCGCGACATTGTTCGGGTCGCTCACGATTTGTTCATTTTCCGACAGACCGCTGAGCACTTCAACTTCATACGCTCCGATATAGCCGAGCGTGATTTCGCTTTTGTAAATGCTCGAGCCGTCCAATTTCCATACATAATATTTTCCGTCTTCTTCAAAATACGATGTCTTGCGAATCGTCAGGATATTTTCTTTGTGGAAAGTGTCAAATTCAACGCTCGCATCGTATCCGTCTTTGAGTTTGGTGTCGCCGAGCAATTTGGCTTTGACTTCAACCCTTTGCTCGTCCAAACCGAGCGATGAAATTTTCGGCTCGGCAAAATCATCGATATGAATGATTTCCGCTTGATATTCCAAGTCGCCGGAATATGTTTTTTGGATGATGCGGATTTTTTGTCCGATTTTGAGCGCCGGTACATTGTCGGTCAATACATCACAACGAACGATTAAATTCTTCGGCGAAGTGATTTCCAAAACCGGTTGAATCGCTTGAGCATATTCACCGGTTTTTCCTCTCACCGATTTGACCACGCCGTCCATCGATGCGCGCACGATGGTGTTGGATAATTTGCTTTCGATATCGCTCAGTTGTGCGGCGATTGCGCCGACCTGTCCGCCGTAAAATTGCTTGGAGCCGGCTTTTTCTTTGCGTGAATCATAGAGCTCGCGAAGCTGTTTTTCTTTGAGCTGCAAATTGTTTTGAGCATCTTTATAAAGAGTCTCGGCTTGCTCCAGCTCCGCCTTGGAGACGCCGCCTTCGTCATAGAGCTGCTGATGTCTTTTGTAATTGATGTCGGCATCGCTCAATGCGTTTTTTGCCGAATCAATCGCGATTTTGGCGATTTCGATTTGATTGTCGGTCACGCCCGAAAGACTGAGATTCTGTTGACCGCGCAAAGCGGCAATTTGAGATTGCAATTGATTTTTTTGCATCAAAAGAGTCGTGTTGTCCATCTCCAGCAAAATATCCCCTTGCTTGATAACCGCGCCTTCTTCGACGATGCGCTTGATTTTCGCATCATAAGGAACATAGACGGATTCGTTGTTGTCGGACTCGATGATGCCGTCCTCCCGAAAGGAATCGGTCAATGTGGCTTGTTTCACCTGATAAATATCGACAGCCAAAGGCTTCAGTTTCTGATAAATCAGAATCCCCGCAATCAAAACGACTGCGATGATGATAAGCGCTAATTTTACTTGTTTTTTCATAAGACCTCCCGCTATTCGTCCGCTTTGAGTGCGTCGGATAATTTCAGATTTTTTATTTTAACGGATGCAAAAGCCTGTCCGAGCAAAACGATGCTGACGGTAATTACACCGCCGATTAGAAAAGCGATTCTGTCCACGCTTAAATTAAGCGTGAACAAGTCGTTGCTCGAAGCTTTTCCGATTGCTTCAATCATTTTTTCGGTCAACGGGAAGCCGAGCGGAATCCCGATGAAAGCAATCAGCCATTGCTCCAATTTAATGATGGAAATAACTTCTTTTTCGGACATTCCCAAAACGAGCAGGGACGCGAATTCTTTTTCCCGCTCCGACAGAATGATGGAGTAGGAATTGTAGATGATGGCGAAGCCCATCGCGACAGAAATAAATACCATGCTGTACATCGCGGACATAAAAGCTTCCATAAATTTTTTCATTTTGACAATCATAATATGAATGTCGTTGATGCCGTCAATTTCGTGACTGTCCTCGTAGATGGATTTCAATTTTTCGCCGCTGCCTTTCGGTGCTCGAATCAAAATGGAGTTGACCGCCTGCTCGTTGCCGACGAGTTTTCCGAGATGATGAATATGTGCATAGGCGGACATGCCCACCGTCTGCTCGATGATTTCGCTGACGATAAAGGAATACTTTTCTTCTTTTTTATGAAACATCGGACTTTCCACTTGAATGATATCGCCTTTGCGCGCTCCGATTTTATCCGCCAAACGCGCCGTCAAAATGACTTCGTTCGGTTTCGGATAGACAAAGTTGCCGTCCTTCGTCAGCGTGTAGAGCATATTGTTTTCTTCAATTCCGATGATGCTGACATTTTCGCTCAAATTCGCATTGCTTAAGGTGGATGGAATATCCAAGCAGCCTTCGATGCGCTGAATAAAATTATAATTGCTCAGCTCGGAATGCACATCGCTCAGTTTTTCAAATCGCGGCAGATAGATTCGCACATTGTATTTTTCAACCTTCTCAAAATTGTCAAAAAGGATTTTGTCGCTCACTCGAATAAAGTTCCAAGGCACGACGGCGAATGCGAAGGTGAACATAATTCCGATTAGAATGAATGAACTTCGCGCCGGATTTCGAAAAATATTGCGCAGACTCATTCGCCCCGATGTCGTAAACAGATTCATAAAGTGACGATTTTTTTCGATTCGTCCACTGTGGACGATGTCGGGAACTTTACTTCGCATCGCTTCGCTCGGATGAAGTTGCGCCGCCTTCGTACTAGCGCTGAGTCCGGCGGAAATTCCGGTGATGAGAGTCAGCAGCAGGCTGATGACAGCGTAACGCAAACCGGTATTCGCGCGAACAAATGGCATAGTATATACCATCTTGTAAGCATCGAGCAACGGTTTTGTCAACAATTCGCTGAGCACGATGCCGACCAGTCCGCCCAATATGGAAACGATGACGGAGTAGGCGAGATAGTGCAAAAATATTTTTCTGTCGTCCATGCCGAACGCTTTGAGCAGACCGATTTGTGCTCGCTGCTTATCCACCATTCGCTTTATCATGATAAATAATATCATCGCGGAGACCGAAAGCATAATCAGCGGCATCACGACGATGGCACCTTTCAACTGATCGAGCTCCTGCGTGAGCATCACATTGCTGAAATGGTCTTTCCGTGCATAAGTGCTCACGATGCCATAAGGCTTGAAAAGAATTTCAAGATTTTTTTCGACTTCTTTTTGCTCATGACCTTTTTTGACGGTATAGATAATTTGGCTGATATTATTTTTTCCGCTGACTCGTGAAATCGTGTCGTCATTTGCAAAACAAATTCCGAAATGCAAAGGGTCGGGGAAGATTTGCGCCTTGTTTCGAAGCGCATAGATATACTCCGGCGCAAGTCCGATTCCGACGACTTCGAGTTGATTTTTTTTGCCCGATGAGACGATGGGAATCTTGTCTCCGATTTTGATTTGATTTTCGGTAGCAAAATTTTGACTGACGATGATTTGGTTTTTATTCGCCTCGGGCAGATGGCCTTCTTTCAGAACGCCTTTGCCGATTTCATGCGTATGACTGATGATGCGCAGATATTTGGTATCGTTTGAAATTTTGCCGAAACCGTCTTCAATGCGCAAGTCCGCAATGATTCGACCGTCGATATTTTCAACACCGTCGGTATTTTTCGCCAAATCGATGGCGGATTTCGGTGCGGCGACCACATCGATATAGGCATCGGGAAATCTTCCTTGGTCATAAAATGTGTACATCGAAAGATACAATGTGTCCATTACGATTGAAAGGGAAGTGAAGCACATGATTCCGATGGCGATGACGAGTACGACCGCAAAGTTCGAGCCTTTGTTTGACCACAAATCTCTCAACAGTTTTTTGTCCAACATTATAATTCTATCTCCTCGACATCCGTTGGATGCTCATTGACAATGACGGATTGTATTTTCCCGTCCTTGATATAGATGATGCGGTCGGCAATTTTTGCAATCTCCGCATTATGTGTAATCAGAATAATGGTTTTACCGTACTTTCTGCAAAAATCCTGCAAGATGAGGAGCACTTCTTTGCCCGATGTCGAATCCAGCGCTCCCGTCGGCTCATCGCAGAGCAAAATCTGCGGATCCTTCGCCAAAGCTCTCGCGATTGCGACGCGCTGCTGCTGTCCGCCCGAAAGCTGAGACGGAAAATGGTCGGCGCGCTCGTGGATGCCGACAGCTTCAAGCATTTCCATCGAATCCATCCTGCTGTTTGAAATTTCCTTTGCCAATTCGACATTTTCAAAGGCGGTAAGATTCGGCATCAGATTGTAGGATTGAAAGACGAAGCCGACAGCGTCTCGACGATAGTTGGTCAGCGTATATTTGTCTTTGATGACGAAGGGTTTGCCCAAATATTCCAAATCGCCCGAGGTGGCGGCGTCCATTCCGCCGATGATATTGAGCAGGGTACTCTTGCCCGAACCCGACGGACCGAGCAATACAACGAATTCGCCATCGTAGATTTCAAAATCCACTCCGTCGAGCGCTCGAATCTCCACATCGCCCATCCGATATATTTTTTTGATATTGCTTGCTTTGAATAGAGTCTTCATATATTACCGTCCGAATTTGATTTATAAAAGCATTTTTGCATAGTATCGAGATACTCTTTGTACTCATTGAGCATATCCTGTCCCAGTTCATCCAAGGTGCCGATTCGAGAGCTTTCTTCATCCGACAAAGCGAATAATGTCCAATGGATGATTTTCATCACTTTATCCAAATCAACATCCTCGCGAAATTTGGAGAAGTCGATATTCTCATACATCAGTGCGACTCCTTTCTCGGTGATGGTACGGAGCGATGAATCGATGATCTCTTTCGCTATTAGTGAATCCTCTCTTGTAAGCGAAGTCGCAAATTCAAAAATCGTCGGCGTTTTTCTCGCCAATTCCAGCTTGGTGATTCCGATTTGATACATCCTTTTGAAAAAATCCCGCTCACTCCAATCGGTTTTCTCAATCACCTGTTTGCTGAATTCGGTGAGTTGCCCCAGCAAAAACTGATACAGCTCTTTTTTACTCTTGAAATAATGAAACAAAGCACCTTTGGAGATGCCGGAGTTTTTCACGATTTCATTGGTCGATGCCTGCTCATACCCTTTGTATGCAAATTCTTTGAATGCGGCATTGATGATGCGCTCCTGCTTTTCAGGGGACAGGCTGTAAAATTTGGAATAGATAGCAATCACTCCTTTTAAGTTGCAAAATATAATCTTGATAGATGACAAAGATTATGTCAACGATTTTTTGAATTCGAGCAATGCCTCGATGTATTCTTTCGGCTTGAAAGTATGAATCACATGATTGGCGGCAATTTTTTTGTAGACGGTTTGCGGTGCAAGCTCCATTACTCTTTTGGCATCCGCATCGTCCATCGCGCCGACCAAGCCGTACTTTTCATATCTTTTCCAATCGCCATGCAGAAGCAGAATCGGACATTTTGTCGCTCTCAGTGCATCCGCATGATTGATTCCCTCATAAAATCTACCATCGACAAAGGCTCTTGCAAAATCCGTATCAAACATCGAGAGCGATTTGATGAGTATTTTGAGATGCTCGGGCAAGGTCAGCTCAATCGGCTGATTGGGATGCTCGCGCTCAAATTTTTCGATATGCCTTCTCATCCACTTGATGAACATGTCGGGCACTTTTTTTACACGCTTTTCGGAGACCGGCATTTCCAAACCGCTGAAATAATCGGCAAGGTTTCGATGATTCATATCGCCGATGGTTTCGACAAGATGTTTCAAGCCATTGTAAACAAATCGGTCTCTATCTCTGAATCGCGGCATTTCGGCGGAGAAAATCGGCGCATCTTCCATCACAATGCCCGCGATTCGCGCCGGCATATTCGCAGCGCACCACAGCGCAATCACACCGCCCGATGAATTTCCTCCAACAATCACTTTTTCGCAAATCACATTCTCGATAAATGATTGGACATCCTCGCCGACGGTTTTCCAAGAATATTCACCGGGCGTCCAACTTGATTTTCCGTGACCTCTTATCTCCAACACATAGAGATGAAAATGCTTCGAGAGGGGAATGAGCACTTTATGATAGCTTTCCCAAGTTCCGATTTGCGCGGGAATCAGCAGCAAAGCCGGTCCATTTTTTGGAGCGACGATATAATTTAATTTTATATCGCCTCTGTCGTATAATTTTTCTTCAAAACCGGCATTTATCAAATCGGTCGAATTCAATTTGCCGGATAGATATTGGTAAGGATTGGTATAGTTCATTTTTTCTCCTTGCTGTCTCAAAAAGCGGTGCGATTTCCAAAAAGTAAGCGGGCAATGCTATGTAAAAATGAGTTTCTTCAATTGTATGGATTCTTGTATTAAAACTTTTACAGGATTTTTCTACAGATTTCATATCAAAATCAATAAGGATCTTCGTTTATATGTACTTATCCGATTGTACAAGTTTCTTCTTTTATAATAGCCGGTGAAATCTTTGCAAAAGACTTTGGAATAAATTCATTTTTATATAGAGCAAATGAAAGCTTCGCGAAAGTTTTTGGGAAATATTCCTTCCTTTTTAGTAGTTTTTGATAATGGTTTTTGACCGCATCGGTCAACTTCATTATAATACCCTTGACCAAAACGGTCAATACTTTTTTGGAATCAAAAAAACGAGAATCCAATCTAGTACCGGAATTAAAATCCAAAATCGAAAATTAGAGTTGCAGAATGAAATCGGAGACTACGATTGCAAATCAAAAATCCAAAATCCGGATGCAAAATCATAATAAAATCAAAATCCAAAATTGAAATCGCAGATGAAAAATCAAAATAGATTTCCAAAATCAAAATTTCAAATCCAAATTCCGTTTAGTATTTTAATTTTATTGCATAAAAACAAACTATTGACTTTAATAATGTTAAATGGTACATTTATTATTAAAGGGTATCGTCTTTTCAAGGATACTCGATATGAATCTATTGAAGACAAAATTTTTTCGGAAAGTTTTACAAAAAGAAAGGAGACACCATGGAAGTGATGCCTGATTGGATGTCTAATTTGGATGACGAAGATATGGCTTTTATCAAAAGATTTATTTTGGCTTCGGGCTCGCTCAAAGAAATCGCGAATCAGTATGGAGTTACCTATCCGACGGTGCGACTTCGTTTGGACAAATTGATTCAAAAAATAAAAATTGGCGAGAGCACGACCGACGAGCCTTATATCGCCCTTGTAAAAAGACTGGCGGTGAATGAGCGACTCGATTTTGAAACGGCAAAAATTTTGATTTCGGAATATCGAAAAATGAGAGGAGAAGTGAAATGAGAATAGCAACGGTGGGAATTATGGGATTTCCTTTATTCATCGGACTTTGTGTTGTTTTTATTTTTTTACAAATTCATTTGTCGAAAAAAAGTGCTTCGCTCGGCTGGATATTGCCGATTGTGCATGTGATTTTGACTCTGATTATGATACTCGGTTTAGCAAATTTTATGGTATTGCCTGAGATTGCGGATGGCGGTTCGGCTCGCAAACAAGCGCTGATGGGAATGGTGTTTTTGTTTTTGACTTGGAATATACCGACCTTCATTTATATAATGATTAACCTGTATCAAGAGAATAGAAGGAAAAAGGAAAATGAGCTCGACAAGATGAAGTCAAAAAAAGAAATCGACAAAATGAATATCCAAGATTTGTAATTGAAAATCCAAAACGGTAAAAAGGATTTTGCAAGTCGGAATTAAATTCTGAATCGGAGATTACGATTGCAAATCCAAAACGAGAATTAAAATCCAAAATCGAAATTGCATACGAAAATTAAAACGGAAATCAAAATAGATTTTTGAAATCGCATTTGAAAATTGTATTGGAAAAAATTTTTACCACAAGATATGGTATGGATGAGCAAACGCGAATTAAAGCGAATGCTCATTTTTATTTTCCTGAAAATTTTCCTTCGAAAAAATAAAATTTCTCGTTGACATGTGGATAATTTTGTGGATAAGGTGGATAACTTTGGGATAAATTGTGTGCAAATAATTTTCCTTAGTGAATAAAATTTTCAGCTCTTTGTGGAACTATTGAAAGTCAAAAGTCGCACAAAAAATCGGCTTTGTCAATAGCGATTTGGATTTTTATTCATACAATATAAAGAACAAATATCCGAATTTGAGATGACAAAACACAATATCTTGTGATATAATGCAAAACGAACACTAAAAAGGATTTCGGAATTTGATATCCAAAATGAAAACGCAAATTATTGGAGGGGGACTCGTAATGAAGGTCGAGAAAAGGAATAAATCGCTTGTGGAATTCGAAGCGATTAAAATTCAAAAAGCAATTGAGAGTGCCATGATGGAGACTATCGACGGAGTGGATTCGGAGCTGGCTCGGGATATTTCGCTGAAAATTCAGCACGAATTTGAGCTTGCGAAGGATGTTGTGAGAATTGAAGAGATACAAGATATGGTGGAAATCTTATTGATGGACTCCGTTCGTAAGGATGTTGCGAAAAGATATATTCTTTATCGCAGCGAGCGAAATAAATCGAGAGATTATCGTCAGGAAAAAGACAGTACATTGAGCGAAGAATTTTTGAGCAAGTATAAACATTCGGTCGCACCGATGGGCGAGCTTGGAAACTTCGTATTTTATAGAACCTATTCGCGATTCATCAATTCGCTCGGCAGAAGGGAATATTGGTATGAGACCGTCAAACGCGCGGTGGAATACAATACATCGATTGCGCCGACGACGGTGGAGGAAGCGGAAAAATTATACGACAATATTTTTAATTTGAGACAATTTCTGTCCGGACGAACTTTTTGGATTGGAAATACCGAAGTCAGCAAGGCATATCCTCTGGCGAATTTCAACTGCGCTTTTGAGGTCGTGGATTCCTTCAAGTCTTTCAAAGATTTGTTTTATCTGTTGATGCTCGGTTGTGGGGTCGGCGTTCGCGTGTTGGACGAGGATATTTCATCGATGCCGAAAATTCGAACCGACTATAAATTGATGCATACGGATTATACGCCGAAGTCGAAGGCGGAGCGTCGTGAAAATACATCGCTGAATTTCTATGCGGACGATTCCGTTGAGATTGTGGTGGGCGATTCCAAAGAAGGTTGGATTGAGTCTTTGTCGTTCTTCTTTGAAATTTTGACCGAGCATAATTATCGCGGTATCAAAAATATTTTTGTGGACTACTCCAATGTTCGTGAAAAAGGCGAGCGTTTGAGAAAGTTCGGCGGAACGGCATCCGGTCACGAGAGCCTCAAGAGCATGTTCCGCAAAATTGATACGGTTATCAAAAAACGAGCGCTCAGCATCAGTCAGAAGAAAGTGCGCCTCACTTCCGTAGATTGCATGGACATCGCGAATATCATCGGTGAAAATGTGGTGGTCGGCGGCGTGCGACGAACTGCCGAAATGGTGATTATCGACCAGGATGACAATGAGGCAATCAATGCGAAATCCAATCTATATACTTTTGAAAATAATAAATGGCAAATCAATCAGGACATCGCGCATAGACAGATGAGCAACAACTCCATCTATTTCAAAAAGAAGCCGACGCGCGAAGAATTGCATACACAACTCGAGCGCATGAGATATTCCGGTGAGCCGGGCTTTATCAATCATTGCGCGGCGGAAGAGCGTCGTCCGAATATGAAAGGCGTCAATCCTTGCGGTGAAATTTTGCTCGATTCCAAAGGCGTGTGTAATCTTACGACCGTCAATGTGATGGCATTCGTTGATGAATACGGCATTTTGGACGAAGCGGAATTGCTCAAAGCACAAAGATTGTCCGCAAGAGCCGGCTATCGAATGACGATGCTTGAGCTGGAACTTCCGGATTGGGATAAGACGCAGAAGCGTGACCGATTGCTCGGCTGTTCATTGACCGGTTGGCAGGATATGGTCAACTTGGTCGGTTTGGACAAGGAGCAGGAGGCGCAACTTTTACAAAAAATGCGTCGAGCGGCGAGAGAAGCTGCGGATGAATATGCCAAAGAGCTCGGACAAAATGCGCCGCTACTTGTCACTACGGTAAAGCCGGAGGGAACTTTGTCACAATTGCCGACCGTATCGAGCGGCGTTCACTACTCGCATGCACCGTACTTCGTGCGCCGAGTGCGAATTTCGGCAAACGACCCGATGGTAAAAGTGGTAGAAGAACTCGGCTATCCGATATTCCCGGAGGTCGGTCAGGATATGGAGACCGCATCGACCAAGGTTGTCGAATTCCCGGTCAAAGCGCCGAATGGAAAAACGAAATATGATATTTCGGCGGTGGAGCAACTGGAAAATTATATTATGTTTATGGAAAACTATGTTGACCACAACTGCTCGATTACGGTTCATGTTCGTGAGGACGAATGGGAAGCCGTCGAAGAATTCGTGTGGGACAACTGGGAAAAAATCGTGGCGGTATCTTTCATTCCGCTCAGCGATGCTTTCTACGATTTGATGCCTTATGAAACGATTACGGCGGAAGAATACGAGAAGCGTAAAAAAGAAATGAAACCGTTCATTCCTTCGCTTATCAGCAAATATGAGACGCGAGAAGAAGAATATGAATTGGAAAATGACGGTTGTGAAACGGGAATTTGTCCTGTACGCTAATTGCAAATTCGTAAAACTTTTTATAGAAAAAGAGTTTGGACTCGAAATACCGATAGAAAATTAAAAACAAAAAATCCCGGCGACTGATTCAATCCGGGATTTTTTGTTCTTAAAAATAATTTAATAAGCCCATAAGCGGGGACAAAAGCATAAGTGCAACAATCACACCCGCGATAACGCGAACGACTGTTTTTTGCTTGCTGTTTTTCGCTTTATCCATTCCAACCTCCTATTCCATACCGATACCGTCAATCAGAATACAAATCGCTTTGAAATATTCGTCATGACTCGATTGACTGTTCAAATAGGTATGCAGGATAATCGATTGCGCCAATCCGAAGATGGTGAGCGTCATCGCCTCGGGGTCACATTGTTTCAACTGACCTTTTTTGATTCCGTTTTCAATTACCTGATAGAACATATCCTGCACACTCAAATACAAAAATTTGAATTGATTTTCAAAAATTGAGCTGTTCGCTTTCAAAAATAAAAGCACTTTGGCTAGCTGAAAAAATCTTTTGGCATCCGCTCCGTTTTCAAAAATAAAAACCTTGAGCATTCTTTTCAGCTTTTCCGTTGGGATAGCATCCGTCTGCATAATCTCGTCCAATGATGACACCAATTCGGAGAAAAAAGAAATCGACACCTCGTGAAAAATCTCTTCTTTGTTTTTGAAATACTGATATATCGTACTTCGTCCAACTTTGCTGGCTTTGGCGATATCGCCTAAAGTCGTATTATTGTATCCTTTGTCAAAAAAAACTTGCGTAGCGGATTTATAGATTTCTTGTTTTTTTTCTTCAACATTTACGATTTTTGGCATAGCTCCTCCCATAAAAATATTCTTACCTTAGATAATATAGGTAAATGACAAAAATGTCAAATATACATTTTTCACACGATTATACCTCAGTTTATGGTATAATTATCTTTGGAAATCGCAATGAAATTCCGAAGCGGAATTATACAATATCAGCGTGCTTTTGCCTTTGCGGTGGCGATTTTGCAAAAGTACGGAAGAAAAAGGAGAAATTATGGCAAAGGGAAGAATAAAGGAGCTTTTATTTGATATCAATAATAATTCGCTGATGGAGCTGGATGAGAACGGTAATCCGATTGACCATTCCGGAAAAACCGGAGACGAATTGCTCGATGTTCTGCTCGATAGTGAAGAGATAGCTCGCGATAAAATTAAAAAAGACAAAGACGATATAAAGGAAGAAAAAGAAGCGGCGCAGGAAGCGGAATCGAAGGAAACCGTCGAAGAACCCGCGCAAGAGCCGCAAGACCCGAGCGAAGATTACGAAGTTTTGTCCAAAGAAGCGAGAGAGACGCTTGCGGAAGGCAAAGAAAAATTTGACGAAATGGTCGCAATCGGGGTCGAAAAAGTCAACGAGACCGTCAAGCATACAAAAAAGATGACGAAGAAGGCGTCCAAAAAGGCGGCGAAAAAAGCGAAGAAAGCATCGCAAAAAGCTGCCGAGATGACGAAGAACGCGGCTGAAAAAGCCAAACCGATTGCGGAGGCGACCGGAACGGCCATCAAAAATTCGACATCGGCGATTGCGGACGGCACGAAGAAGAAAATCGACAAGGCGCAAAAGGATATTCAGAAGCATGGTTGGAAACAATTTTTGCTCGATAATCGCATCACCGTTGCGCTTGCGCTGTGCGTCGTTTTAATCGGCGGTGGAATTTATCTCTACAATTATAAGAAATTGCCGACGCTTGGCAGAACGCATTTGGAAAGTTCGGGCGCTAATTACAAAAAGCTGGATGTAAAAATGCATCCGATGGAAATTTTGTCCTTGGACAGAGCGAATCTGAAAGCCTTGCTTGGCGAGCCCGGGGGTTCGGGAGACGGCAAAAAAGCCGAAACCAGATACGACACTTTTACGGCGAATTGGTTCGGCAAAGAGCGCAAGGGTTGGTTCTTCTACAATAAGGATAATCTCTATGAGCGCATCAAATTGCAAATTGCCGACCAGAGCGGACAGCAGCTTTTCGACAAATTGAAAGAGCAGTTGGGTACGCCGATGGAAGATAAAGACCCGAGCAAAAAAGAAGGCTATGCCGTTTGGATTAAAGATGCCGTTCATTATAAATTGATGCATCACGGAAAATATGCAACCATCACGATGACGCCGGCGAAATACGACAATCCGTCGAAGCTTGCGCTCGGCAAAAATCCGCTGATGATTCAGTATATCAACAATCTCGACCTCAACGGCGATGGTAAGATTGATGAAAAGATTGTGCTGCTCGGCAACAAGGTGGAAGGTTTGACATCGCGATTTGAAAAATTGTATCTACTCATTTGGGACGGCAAGAAAACCTATCTCAAAGAGATGGATCCGGATTATGACGGAGGAAGCTATCCGCAAATCAATTTCGCCAACACCGACAATGAGCGCGATGAAGAAATCGTCATTTCAGCCGACAACAATGTGGTCGATAATTACAATGTATTCAAATACACCGGAGACGATGTGACTTTAATATATAAAGGATACGATTCGCCAATCAAGAAGATTGAAGAACAGGAAGAACAAAAGGGAAATGAACAAGAAGGAAATCCAAAAAATTAAGCTTTTTGCAACCGGAATCAAGAGCCGATATGAAGAATCCAAAGATTTTTTTGTCGGTTTGGATGCTGAATTTTTTTCGGGAAGGAAAAAGCAGACGGCAACTTTTGTAGAAAAATTATATTATAACAAGGAATATCTGGAGCTTGACTTTGTGCAGGCTCTGGATTTTCTTGTGGAAGAAAGCAGCAAATACGATGCGGTGAATTTGATTTATAAGGAGCGCGGAAGCATTTTGACGATTTCGGCGGACGGCAAGGATGTCAAAATCAAAAAGCAGGAGCAGCCCGACGAAATCAATGTGCAAAGCCGCTCGGAGCGGGATTATTATATCAAAGCGTCCAAGGCACAAAATCTTTTGCGCGAGATTGGAATTATGACCGGGGACGGCAAAATTAAGAATGACAAAATTCGCAAGTACAACCAAATCGACCATTTTATCGAGGTGGTTGACCCCATCGTGCAGGCTTTGCCCAAAGACAGAAGCATCACCTTGCTCGACTGCGCTTGCGGAAAAAGCTATTTGACCTTCGTGCTCAATCATTACCTGGTCGAAGTGCTTAAACGAAAATGTCATATCATCGGCGTGGATTACAACAGCCAAGTCATTGAATCGTCGATTGAGCGAGCCAAACGACTTGGCTATCAGAATATGGAATTTGTGCAAGCCGACCTCAATTCTTTTGAGCCGAGCCGAAAAATCGACTTGCTCGTCAGCCTGCATGCCTGCGACAACGCGACCGATTTTGCAATTGCTACGGGCGTTCGGCTCAATGTGCCGGCGATGATTGTCGTGCCATGCTGTCATAAGGAATTTATCGAGCAACTCGACAATGAGATGATGGCGCCGATTTTCAGACATAATATTTTCAAAGTGCGTTTCAACGATATGTTTACCGACGCTTTTCGAAGTCTGTATCTCGAGTCGAAAGGCTATGAAGTATCGCCGCTCGAATATGTGTCGCCATTGGACACGCCGAAGAATATTATGATTCGAGCCGTCAAAAAACGAGACGAAAATCCGACGGCAAAAGCGGAGTATCGGCAAATCAAAAAGATGTTCGGGATTGACCCGATTATCGACAAATTATAGTGGAGAAAATTATGAGTAAAAAAATGACTATTGGAATTGACATCGACGGAACCTTGACGCATCCGGGATATTTTATTCCTCATTTGAATAAATATTTTAACGTGAACATCGGCTACGAAGAGCTTCGCGTGTATGATTTCAGAGAATTATACAATACGACGGAAGAAGAGTTGCGCGATTTCTTTGTCGGTGACGGCAAGGGCTTGTTGTTCAGCGTCGAATTGCTCGAGGGAGCAAAACAGACGGTGCTGGATTTGGCAAAAAAACATGAGGTGCATATCATCACCGCGAGAGGAAAGGAGATTCACGAGCGCACGAGATTGTGGCTCGACGAAGTGGGGCTTGCGAGCATCGAGCTTCATTCGCTCGGAACGCCCGACAAAAAAACTTTGGCGGAAGAATTGGGCTGTCGATATTTTTTGGAAGACCATCCGACCGCCAGCGCGGAAATCGCCGAAGCGGGAATTTCGGTTTTGCTGATGGATGCGCCGTATAATCGCGACACGCATCACCGCAATATGCAACGAGTACACAGCTGGATGGATATACGAAAGGCATTGATGAATAAGGGAGTGCTGTAATGAGCCTGCGTTTATTTTTGATTTTTTTCAAAATCGGAATGTTTACGCTCGGTGGCGGGCCGGCGATGATTCCGATCGTACAAAATGAAGTGGTCGAATCCAAAAAGCTCATCAGTGAGCAGGATTTTTTGGATTCCGTCGCCTTTGCTTCGGGATTGCCCGGAGCCATTATCGTGAATTTGAGCATTTTTGTCGGCGACCGCATCGCCGGCATTTTTGGCGCGCTGGCTTCTGCGCTCGGGGCAATTTTACCCGCATATCTTGCCATCGTCGTGCTCGCATCGATTTTTGATTTGATTTCAAGTTCCGAAATTATTCGGGCGATTTTTTTGGGCATTCGTCCAACCGTCATCGTGCTGATTGGAATTTCGCTCTACTCCATCGTCAAACAGACAAAATATCGAGGAATTTCAATTGTGTTCGGCATCATCGCGTTGGCATTGCTCGCCTATTTCAACCTTTCCGCATTTACCGTCTTGGTGATTGCGGGCGTGGCGGGACTCGTCGTGTATGGAGTAAAGGAGGCGAGATGCTGACTCAACTTTTTATCAACTTTTTGAAAATCGGAGCGCTCAGTTTCGGCGGCGGTTATGCGGTCGTATCTTTGGTTCAATCCGAAATTGTTGAAAAATATCAAATCATCACTTCGGAGCAATTTGTCGATTTGGTCGGGCTGTCGCAAATTTCGCCGGGACCGCTCGCCATCAACGCATCCACCTTTGTCGGTTTTAAAACCGAAGGCTTGCTCGGAGCGGCGATAGCGACTTTGGCGGTCGTGCTCATTCCGATTATATTATCACTGAGCCTTTCGCATTATTATCGCAACAATGGCGAAAGCAAATTGGTGGCACGCGTGATGAAGGGAATTCGCCCCTGCGTCGCACCGATTATTCTGATGGCGACCATCAAACTCTATCCGATGTCGATGGTGGATTACAAAAGCTATCTGATTGCGGGAATTGTTTTGGCAATCTATCTTTATAAAAAAGTGTCGCCCATCATGCTGTTGTTGATAGGCGGCGGCTTGGGATTTGTATTCTACGGAATTTTTTAATGAAGTTGAAATCAAAACCTCGATGACAACGATAAATCCGACTTCGTAAACCGAAAATGAAAATCTAAAACAAAAATCCAAACCGAAAATCAAAATTTGAAAATCGTATTTGGATTTTTTATTTAGCAAATATCGTCAAAAAATTTTCCCTGATACAGATTGTGCGCACGCATATACCGCTGAATACCGTTTAACACATAACGCTTGTTGAGTACCCATCGCGGTGCAATCAAGTGTTTTTTGTTGCCGTCGCCGGTCAGCCGATGAATGACGATATGCGGCGGAATCTTCGTCAACAGATGGCTGATGAGCTCGATATATTCATCCGCCGAGCGCAGATAGAACGGATTCTTGTCAAAATAAAAAGCCAAATCCGTATGACGAAGCACATTGAGCATTTGCAATTTGATTCCCCAAACGCCCGCATCACATACATAGCGCAGCGAGTCTTCCATATCGCGCAGATTTTCACCCGGAAAATTCAAAATCAGATGCACGACGACGGGAATTTGGTATCGATTCAGCGCAATCATCGCTTCGTCAAAAACCGGCAATTCATAACCGCGGCGAATAAAATCCGCCGTCTTTTTGTGAATGCTCTGCAAGCCGAGCTCCACCCAAAGAAAAGTTTTTTGCTTATACTCATTCAATAAATTCAACACATCCTCGTCCAAACAATCCGGACGAGTTGCAATCGCAAGCCCGACCACATCATCAAACGCCAGCGCTTCATCGTAAATCGCGCGCAATTTTTCTGCGGAAGCGTAGGTGTTCGTGAAATTTTGAAAATATGCTATGTATTTTGCATTCGGCCATTTTGGGCGCAACAATTCAATCTGCGATTGCATTTGCTCATGAATCGAAATCTTGCGATTGCCGGCAAATTCGCCCGAACCAATCGGAGAGCAGAAAATACAACCGCGACTTCCGCAGTTGCCGTCACGATTCGGACAGGTGAAACCGCCGTCCAGCGACAGCTTGATAATCTTCGTACCGAAATTCTCCCGAAGCACATCATTTAAAGTGTAAAAAAGTTTGTTCTGCATAGTCACCACATCATTCGTTTTGATTTTATATCACGAGTTCCATTTTTTGATTCCAAAACTTGTTGGAAAAAATAGTTGTCAACAATTTGTATTTGAATAGCTTTTTTGCTTCCCCCTTGTAGGGAATGATGCCCCATCATCCCACCATCCATCGGAACGGAGAAAAGAATTAAGAGGTAGTTGGTTACGGATATACAATTTCCCTACGGTCGTTGTATATCTCGTCAATCCACGCATGAAACCTGCCAAAGATTTTCTTGCAAAGCTCAAAAATCAGGCTAGGTCTAGAAACCTACCATCCAATCAAGATGAAAAGATTAGATTTCAAAAGATAATTTTATTATAGCAAAGAAATCCCCCATCTACAAAAAAATTATTGTTATATTCTCCGAAAAACATTAAGTTATTTACAATGCATTTTAAATCTCTAAAATTTTATTTGTTATTCCTGCGAAAACTTTGATTATAATATTGATTTTCGATATTTTGATGCTCTTATATATGAGAATATGATTTACACTAAATGCTATTTTGAATAACTGTTCCTTGCGCACCACCTTGTAGGGAACGGTGGCAGTAGGTTACGGATATACAATTTCCCTACGGTCATTGCATATCTCGTCAACCCATGCATGAATCTACCGGAGATTTTCTCACAAAGCTCAAATTTCGTTTGTGTTCTTAACATAATTGTTTCACGCTCTAAAAAAAAATTCAAAAACAAAAAAACGCTTGCATGCTGTAATCAAAATCTGATATGATATTTTTAAGTTTATTTGATAAAATTTTGGAGGAAAAGCTAATGGGCGAAAAATCGTGGGAAGAGCTGATTGAACAAAAACGGAAACTTGAAGAAGAATACAGAGAAAAAAATAGGAAACTAAAATACTTAAAACGATTGAAAAAATTAAAGACATTTTTGCCTCAGTTGCTAAAAAACATAATAATATTTGTAATGTCCATACTATTAATCATAGGAATCCCTTTTTCACTTTTTGCAATTTTTCCTTTAGTGATATTGCTTTTATTGGTTATGATTATAGATTGTCTTGTTGTTAGAATTAAAAAACTTTGGAATGAAGTTATAACAAAATGTCAAGATATATATAAACAATATAAAAGTGAAGAACTGGAGAGTGATATTAAAGAATTAGAGGACAAAGAAATTCCGGAGATAGAGAATCGCATTGACCGGTTGGCTCCTAAAATTGAAAGAAAAGGAGATGAAAGGCTCAAAAACGAATGGGGAAAAATTAAGGAATTTGCTTTCGATCAGCCTGCACTTACTATCTTTATACTAACTATGGGTTTTACCGGTTGTGCTTATTTAGGAAAGCTGATAGTTTATTATTCAATACGAGGTGGATTTGATTATTGGGGCATTCATTCCGGTAACATTTCTATTTTTGGAAATCGACTGGATAGATATATTTTGTCAGGGTGGATAGTTTTTATATGGATAATTTGTTTCTTTATAATGAATGAATGGAAATATCGTTATAAAGGAAATGAGAAAAAAATTAGTATAAAACTATGGTATTTCTTCCTTGTATATATTCCGGCTTGTATATGTCTTACAAGTGTATGTGTTTTACCACTTGTACTAAATATAAATCAGGGTATGGATAAATTTATTGTATCTGCTTTTCTCTTACTTGTTATTTCTGTCTTTGCACTTTATTCTATTGAGATTAGTAATTTGAAAGGGAAAAGAATTGAGATTATTAAGTGTATAGGAGAACTTTTATTTTGGGTTGTTGTTATATCGCTGTTTTCTTTCCTTTCGATTAAATTTTTGTTAGGAAAAAACGAACTTGGTTTACAGAATCTTATTTGGATAATAGTGTGGTTTCTACTTGCACCGGTGTCAGTATATTTCATTTCTGCACTTATTATAGGAGAAATAATCAAGCTCATATTATATCCTCTAATTGATATTTTTGTTACAAAAAAGGATATTTTGGTAACGCGTACCGCAAGTGAACGGGTCAAGAACTTTAACACGAAAGTAGTTTTTATTTTTGTGATGATAAGTACTATATTCTTGGGAGGCTATTTGGCAACAGCGTTTTCATTTAAATTTAAGAACGAATACACAGTTGTCCAAGTTAAGTTGCCCTATGAAGATACAGCTAAAGAATATGTAGTTTTACTGGAGCATAACAATCAATATTATATATCTGACTTTGGAATAGAGGGGAAAGTGCCCGACATTACTTTGAGAATTTTTAATGGGGAATACTACATTATATCTAATGAGAACATTAAGGTAAGAAAGCAAAAATCTTCTAAGCAAATAAAAACGGATATGTCCCGGGATAAATATTTGGCAATGCAAAATCAAACCGAAAATGAAGAAACAAAGAACGAAGCTGAAGAAAACAAATCGAATAATACTCAGCAAATAATAAATAACTATTATTATGGCATTCCAAAGCCACCGAATACCGGTAAAAGAAATTGTGATTGACAATTTTCTTTTGATGAAAATCCTAAACCCAAACCCCAAACCGAATTTCAAATCACAATCCATAAATTCCTCATCCGTTGTGCATGGGGAATTTTATTTTGTGCTGAACTTTTAATTTCATAAGTTATATTAAATTGTTTTATTCAAATTGGTTGTTTTGAAAATTTTTTTGTGATATTATAATCGCAAGGCACAAAGCTGAAGATATGGTCAAATTTTTACATAGGTCATATCAACAATTATTTAGGAGGAGAAAAATGAAAAATCTTGGGAAATTCAAATTGATGGTGTTGCTTGCAATTGTAGCAGTTGTGATTACGGGTTGCGGTAAGAAGGTAAAAGCAACGGATTTTTATGAAATTGAAATCTATGGTATGAACAATTACGGCAAGGCAAAAGTAATTGCAAGTCAGGATGAATTGGCGCGGGCGATTGCGGAATCGGCAAAAATCTCTGAGGATTCAATGGATGGGATGATGCTTATCGGCGGTTATATGGATCGCATCAAGTACAATTTGGAGCCGAAGGAAAATTTGAAGAACGGCGATACGGTTACTTTGACGGTAGAATACACCAAGGGCAGCAATGACAAAGTGAAAATCATCGGCGGGGAAAAGAAACTCAAGGTTAAAGATTTGCCGGAAGGAACGGAGCTGGATATTTTCAAAGATTTAGAAGTTAATTTCACCGGCGTTTCACCAAAGGGGCAGGCGGAAGTAATTAACAGGAGTGAGGAAGCTTTTGTGAAAAATATTTATTTTACTGTTGAGCCGTCATCCAATTTGAAGATTGGGGATAAGGTAACGGTAAAAGCCGATTTCAATGAGGATGCGGCGATTGAAAATATGTTTATCATCAAGTCCGATACGAAAGAATATACGGTTGAAAAGTTGGATGCGTATTTGGATAAAGCTTCTCAATTTGACAATGAAACGAAAAAAACGATCATAAAAGAAGCGAATGACATTGTTGAAGCTTATGTTTCAAAGCATTCCAGCTATGTCTATGATAGATTCTCGGATAAATACAGTTCTATCTTCAACGATGGATTTGATTACAAATTTAAATTAAATCAAGCCAATTTCTTGGTTGCTAAAAATCCGGAGAAAATTTCTTACGGCGGAGGACAGAATCAATTGGTGCTGTTCTATGATGTGGAAGTAAAGGATAGAAAAGCAAATCATACGGGAACCGGATATGCTGCTGTGGTATTTAATGATATGATTCTGCGTGCCGATGGGAAAATTGACATAGTATATTCCGATGGTAGTGTAAAAACGACATCAAAAAGAAAAGATGATATCGAGCGTGAGCGTCTAACTGAATTCAAGGATAAATATACCATTGAATCCATCGAAATCAAAGCGGAATAAATATTTTTTGAAATCGGAAAGGAATGTCAAAACGAAATTTCAAAATCCAATGTGAAAATATGATTTACGATTTCAAATGTGTTTTGGCTGTCGATAAGAACAAAATGAATTTTGAATATGGATATCGATTATTCGATGCGGAAATACATTTTCGATTTTGAAATGCAATTCGTCAATCGGATTTCAATTTTGTGACTCAACATTCCGACTCGGAATTTGCGATTAAAAAAATGATATAAAAGACTATATAATTGGAAGAAACTCTGACGATTTATAAATCGGATGCATTCTTTCAAAATTTAATCAGACCATCGTCGAAAAATCAAGGCGGTGGTCTGTGTTAATTTGTTCGGCTTTGGGTAAGTTTATATTGAGCGAAATTTCGTCAAAATGGATAGGAACTTTCAATTTCGGTCGTTATTTTACGCGGGTTTTCAACCTTGATAGTGAATTTCGTGATACGATTCAGTAATTTATAACGGCAAGACTTCATCAACGGTGGTCAAAACCGATTTTGTATGATAAGATAGCTACGGAGATTGAAAAAACAAGTGGAAGAAATGAATCGGCAATTTGCGATATCAAAGCAATCCGAGGATTTTAACTGCGGGGAGAAAGTTGAAATATTTTGCTCAAACTCGGTAACATTTTGATACAATGCCGAATCGAAAGCATACATAGGGGAGGAAGAAATGAAAAAGTATTATGGATTAAAAATTACAATGTTGTTTGTCATCTTGGCGATTCTGATGACGGGCTGCGGCAAGAAAATTGACAGTACTGATTTTTTTGAAATCGAAGTGCAGGGCATCAACGGTCACGCGACGGCGAGAGCAAAGGTCAATCAACCGGCATTTGAAAATGCGATTATCGAGAAAGGGAAACTCGACATTCAAACCTCCGAGGGAGCATTTATTCTGGAAAACTACTTGGATCGCATCGAATATTTCGTGGAGCCGACCGAGAATATCAAAAATGGGGATACGGTCACGCTCAAGGTATATTTTGACGGCGACCGAAATGAGAAGGTAAGAATCGTCGGCGGCGAGAAAAAATTGGTTGTCAGCGACTTGCCCGATGGAGAAGAGATAGATATTTTCAAAGATGTCAAAGTGAAATTCGCAGGCGTTTCGCCACATGGAACGGCTGAAGTCATCAACAAGAGCGAAGATGATTTTGTCAAAGAGATTTATTTTGAAGTGCAACCGTCCGCCAATCTTCGTGTGGGTGGCAAGGTGACGGTGACGGCAAATTACAGTTCGGATGCGGCTTTGGAGAAAAAATACATCATTGCGTCCGACACCAAAGAATTCAAAGTCGAAAAATTGGACTCCTATGTGGATAAGGCGGCGCAGATTACAAAAGAAGTCAAGACTGCGATTCTCAAAGAAGGGCAGGACATTGTCGATTCGTATCTTGCACAGGATACTGCAGCAATCTTCTATGAGTTGTCGGGCAATGTGGCTTGGGACGACAAAGATTTCAGAACCTCGTCCAAGTTGGAGCAGGTCAATTTGCTTCTCATCAAAAATCCGGAGCAAATGGGATACACGACGACGGTGAACAAGCTGGTGATGATTTATGAAATCTCGCTGACTCAAAAATCGACCAAAGAATCGACCGACGGTTATGTGGCATTGTCTTTTGACAATATTGTAATCGGACAGGACCAAAAAGTGCATATCGTCTTTTCGGAGGGCGGCGTTCGCGAGCGAACCAAAGACAAGGAGAGCATGGAACAGGAAATGCTGGTATCCGCAAAAGACAAATACCATATTGAAACGATTGATATGAAATCAAAATAGAAATTGAAAGTATATCGTAGAAAAATGCTTGGGATGTATATTCGCTTTTTTCTTTGTTTGGAATGCGTTTTAGATGGAAGGGAGAAAGAGATGAAAAAGAAATCAACAATTTGGCTGGTGCTTTTGTTGGCAATATTTATGCTTACCGCCTGCAACTCGGCGGGGGAGAAATCGCAAAATGAAGATATGCCGGCTCAGACGCAGGAAGCGGAAGAAAATGAGGAGCTTTCGGATGAAAATATTTACTCGCTGCAAACCGAGCGAGAAGCGATGGACTATTTAGGCGATGAGTTGGTTCGCCAAAATGTTCTCGTGCAAGGCACCGCACTGGTTGCGGAAGGCGAAGATGTGCAGGACGGTGTCAAAAAATGGTATTTTGCATGGGGCAAAAATATGCCTGAAAAATTTACCGCCGAGCGCCGTTTTTCCGTCGATGAAAGCGGACAGATTTTGGAATATGACGCGGTGAATGACGAATGGCATGTCATGGAGCCGTATAACGAATAGTGATTCAAATATATCAACCGATTTTCAATGGAGCGAGTATCTCAGAAAATCGGTTTTTTCTTTTGTGGAACAAATGTATTTTTTTACGATTTTGTTTGACAGCTAAAAAAATTTCCAATATAATTTGGTTAAGTTACTTTTAAAAAATTTCCAAACTGGGAGGAGACATGAGCAAGAGTAAAAAATACGCATACAATTGGGACGAAATTTACGAAGAGAAGATGGACACCGACGCATCCACGATGGTGGAGCAGATTCTTCAAGACCCGGAACTTCCGAATCTCGAGGAGATTATTATCGGTTGTTGGGGAGAATCCTACGACAATTCGTCGCAAGCGATTGTCGATTCGTTCACGGATAATCGGGAGAAGTTTCAACATATCGAGAAACTTTTTGTCGGCGATATGGAATATGATGAATGTGAGGTTTCTTGGATTGAGCAGGCGGATTACAGCAAGTTGTGGGATGCATGGCCACAGCTCAAAAGTTTGACTGTAAAAGGAAGCAACGATTTGTCTTTTGGAAAAATCGATCACGATAATTTGCAGGAGCTGGAAATTATTTGCGGCGGTTTGCCTGCGCGGGTCATTCAACAGATTGCCGATGCCAAGTTGCCGAATCTTCGAAAGCTGAATTTGTATATCGGAGTCGTGGACTACGGTTTTGACGGTGATGTATCGGATATTGAAAAATTGCTGAAGGCGGATTTCATCAAAAATGTGGAATATCTCGGACTTGGAGACAGCGAAATTCAGGACGAAATCGTCGAAGCATTTTTTAAGCATGACGATTTGGGAAAAATTAAAACGCTTGATTTTTCAAACGGAACGCTGACCGACAAAGGCGGTCAAATTTTGCTCGACAATGCGGCAAAACTCAAGCAGCTCGAAAAATTGGATTTGACTTATCATTATTTGAGCGACGAGATGATGGAAAAACTCAAAGCGACCGGATTGCCGGTAGTTTTGGAAGACCAACAGGAAGCGGAAGATGACGGAGACGGCGGATACTGGTACTCGTCGATGCTTACGGAATAATGATATATTTGGTCGGCAAGGCGGGCAAACGAGCGGAGTATTTTGCCAAAGCCTGCGAAAATGAAAAAACAGCTTTTCAATTCGTGGATATCGATGGGAATTTGGATTTCCTCGGTGACGGCGATGCGGTGAAAATCGACCCAATAGTTCACTCGAGCGCCTATTTGGACGAATTGGAGAACAATATTTCGCATTATCATCGAGTCTTGGAGGAACTTTCGAACAAGAAGGGGATTGTTTTTTTGAACAAGCCGCAAGCCATCCGAGACACTTTAGACAAAAGAATATGCAAAATGCGGTTGGAGCAGGCGAAGTTGCCCGTCACGCCGATGTTGAAATTTGAAGGCAAGAGCTTTGACGAGCTGATTGCCTTTCTTCAAATGGAAAGAATTTCGCAGGTCTTCATCAAAACGAACAGCGGCTCGGGGGCATCGGGAGTCGTCGCTTTGCGCTACAATCCGAAAATGGATAAATTGATTGCGGAGACATCGCTTGTGTATCATGCGGCGGATGACGGGACGCATCGTTTCATCAACACGAAAAAGCTGCGCCGCATAACCTCGCGCGAAGAAATTGCGAGAATGGTGGATTTTCTGCTTTCCATCGATTCCGTCGTAGAGCTTTGGCTTCCGAAAGCGAAGGTGGGCAAAATCAGCTACGATTTGCGAGCGGTCTATCAATTCGGGCGAATTGCTTTTTTACAGGTGCGCGGCTCTTATTCTCCGATTACGAATCTGCATTTGAACAATATGCCTTTATCGCCGGAGGAAATCTCGTTGAGCAACAATCAAATTGAAGAAATCGGTGACTTATGCCGGCGGGCGAGCGGGCTTTTTGACGGACTGAACTGCGCAGGATTTGACATTTTGATTGAAAAAAATACGAAAAAACCCTATATCATCGAAATCAATGCGCAGGGTGATTTGATGTATCAGGATATTTTTTATAAGAATCGAATTTATACGGAGCAGGCGAAATGGCTTGCCGAGCAATTTGAAAAGAACAGGGAGGGACGATGAAAAAAGTGGTCGAAGTGCCGAAGTCGGTAATCGGCAATCCGAAAAAAGCGAAGATGAGCGTCAATATGAATGAGGTCGTCGGAAATTGTGATATTTTGTTCATCTGTCTGGACACTCTGCGATATGATGTCGCTTTGGCGGAGCAGGAAAACGGAGGCACGCCGAATCTTAATCGCTATGGCAAATGGCAAAAATGTCACGCGCCGGGCAACTACACTTTTCCGTCGCATCAGGCGATGTTCATCGGGAATTTGCCGTCGCCCGCCGAGCCGGTGCCGCTTTATGAGCGTGAGCGATTGTTTGTCGCAAAAGAAAATGCGGCTCTCGGCAAATTGCATCCGTACAGTTTTGTATTTGACGAAGCGAGTTTTGTGCAAGGATTGGAAAAGGTCGGTTACACGACGATTTGTGTCGGCGGGGTCGGATTTTTTAACAAAAGAACGCCCATCAATAAGCTATTGCCCTCTTTGTTTGCCGAATCGTATTGGAACACGAGATTTGCCTGCCATATCAAAGAGAGTTTTGAAAATCAGATAGAATTTGTCCGAAAACGAATTGCAAAAATTCCATCGGAGGAGCGAGTTTTTTTATACATCAATGTCGATAGTGTTCATTATCCGAATTCCTTTTATGTGGAAGGTGGCAAAGAGGATAACAAAGAAACGCATGCGGCGGCGCTGCGATATGTGGATGAGCACATCGCTCAATTGTTTGAAGTTTTCGCCCGACGCGGAAAAACATTCTGCATTGTTTGCTCCGACCATGGAAGTTGTTACGGCGAGGATGGATATTATTTTCATTGCCATTCGCATGAAATCGTGTGGACGGTTCCGTACAAGCATTTCTTTATCGAATAGAAATATCGGATAATATTTTGAAATGAAAATTCAAATCAACAATCGAAATCCGAATTGCGAAATGAAAATACGATTTTGAAATTGTAATCTCGGATGGGAAGTAAAATTCAAATAATGAAATAGAATTCGTTTTTGAAATTATAAACCGAAATTGCAAAACAAAAACACGATTTGAAATCAAAATCTCGGTTGGAAAACAAAATTGCGAAATAAAATTCTGTTGATTGGGTATGTTTATATTGAAAGGAGACCAACTATGAGATTGTCAATAGAAAATAAAAAAATAAAGTAAAAAT
>JAUNKE010000086.1 GCA_030532905.1 Peptostreptococcaceae bacterium | reverse complement strand
GTCCCTATCCTCATCACCAACTGAAAGGCGGGAGTATAGCGCAGTGATTTTGGTTACATATTCTATCATGGCGTTATCCTCCTTTTTTGTGTCTATATATCACTCCTGTTCAGTTAATATTATGCAACCCAGGGAACATTGGAAGAATATTTTTTGTCATTGATACAGGGAGGGGAACATGATAAAGCTCATTAGATTGGAAATGAAAATGGTCGAATTCCCAAAATTTATTTTGGGAGCATTTATAACGATGCTTGCGATGAGCTTGCTGTTGCTTTTGATGTTTGTAACGGATAACGCCAATCAGGGAGAAATCTCCAATCAATTTTTTATGGTAGTGGACAGCATGATGTGTATCGCATGTATCATTTTTGCCGGTGTGTTTATTTCACGACTCATCATTGACGAGTATCGCGATAAGACGATTATGTTGATGTTTACTTATCCGATTGCTCGTAAAAAAATTATGATTGCCAAATTTGTTTTGGTATTTCTCTTTACATTTTCATTCATTGTTATTTCGCGTTTTTTGGTGATGAATTTCTTGACGACAATCAATTCACAATATGATTTTTTACCTCAATCCTACTCTATAACCGAGATTTTCAGGCATTGTCTGAATACAATAGGATTTGATTTGGCAAGCAGTGGAATATCGCTCGTGCCGTTATTTTTTGGAATGCGGAAAAAATCGACTGCCGCAACCATTGTGTCGTCATCTATTATATCGAGCTTCAGCAATGGGAATTTTGGGGATTTGCATCTGGGAGAATATATCGGATATACATTGGGAATCGGTGTCATCGGAATATTCATCGTCTATCTTTCAATAAGAAAAATAGAATACAAAGATCTTCTTTCATAATCAAAAAACATTAGCCTCTTTACTTCAGTTGTAGATGAGACTAATGTTTTTCATATTGAAAATCTATATTGTATTTTGAATCGGTATCGTATTGGCATTATTGAAAAAAGCCGGTAATACCATCCGTTTATAACGCATCATCCTTTGTAAACTTCGATATCGCGCAGTTGATTGAAATCGCTCAAAATATCTTTTAATATGAATTTGATATCGTCAAACATTCCCTGTGAATACAGATTGATGAGCAACATGCCGACCGGAGCGGACAAAATCAATCCGAGTACGCCGAAAAGTTTGAATCCGACATACATCAAAATCATCGTCATCAGCGGATTGAGCCCGATGGTTTGCCCGAGCACTTTCGGCTCAACGATTCGGCGCGCAAGCTGGCTGAGCACATAGATGACGATGAGACCGCCCGCCATTTTGGTATCGCCCGAGAGCAAATGAAACAGTGCCCAAGGACAAAGCGCCGTTCCCGTACCGAAGAACGGAAGAAAATCAAGCAATGCAATCAGCACCGACAACAAGAGCGCAAATTTCACACCCAAGAAGAAGAGCCCGATGAAGAGCACGATGCCCACAATGCCCATGATGATGAATTGCGCCTTGAGATAGCCTGCAAAAATATTGTTGATACCCTGCGTATAACGCTTGAACTTCCCTTTTTGTCTGTCTGGAATAAAGGATTTCATCCACTTTGAAATATTTTCCTTGTCCGACAGAATAAAATAAGCGGACATAATCGTCAACAGCATCGCGATGAGGATGTTCGGAATATTTTTGGCAAAATTCCCCGCAGCTTCAATCGTCGGTGTACCGATTTTTTCGCCGAAACCTAAGACCGCGGAAGACAGATTGTTGATAAAATCAATGATGGCGTCATGTGTATCGGCGGGCGCCTTGCTCAAAAACAATTCGATATTGTGCTGAATCGCATCAAAATCCGCTTTGATACCCGCATACATACTCGGGATTTGCGATGCGAAAGCGGTCGCTTCGCTGACCAGCTTCGAGATTGCGAAGTAAAGTATCATACTCAGCAGTGAAACCAACAGGACGATTGCCAAAATCGACATCACTTTACGGTTGAATTTGAATTTGCTCTCCAAATACCGCACGAGCGGATTGGCAAGCGATGCGATAATCCAGCCGATGACAAAGGGCATCAGCAACACGATGATTTTCGGGAAGAGTCGAACGACAAACCAGATAATCAGCCCCCAAGTCAGCAGATTGATGGCATACTTGGTGTATTTTATCAAATAATGTACCCAATTATATCTTCTATTTTCCATAGATACCTTCCTTTATATAAATTAGGATTTTATATCCTGTTAGCAATATACCCAATTCATTAGAGATTTAATAATTGTATCAAAAAAATACGGAACAATGACGGGAATCAAAAACGGAGGAATTTTGTGGAGATATTCCATTCCCATTAACAGAATGTGATAAACGACAAAAAAGCAACCGTCGGTTGCTTTTTTGTGAGAAACATAGAACGAAAAAGAAAAGAAGAAATGATGATTGCGTATTTATAGTTTTTCGTACCAAGTAGGTACGGTTTTTGCAAAATAATTGTAATCCTCAAATGCTTTTTGACAATACGCTTGCATATTTTGTATTTCTTCAATGCCGAATTTCTCCGCCCAGTTGATGGAAGTCATGGCGGATTGCGCAACATAGATGGATTGAACTTCCCAAAATTCCGGTGTCGGCTCGGCGTCAAAATAGCCGTCGATAATGCCCGTCGCAAACGGAATGCTGAGCTGCGCATCCAAAATCGAAGTTTTGTTAAAATCTTCGTATCGGTCGCCGCAGTCAATGCGGTTGAAGTCAATCAATCCCAAATTGCCATCGGCTGTATAAATCAAATTGCCCGCGTGAAAATCGCCATGTTTGTATGCCGGCGGGGTATCGTAAATTTTTTCGATATTGTTTCGCACATAATCAATAGCGACCTGGTCGCCTTTCACACGCACATAACTGGTTTCATAAATTTTAATTTTGTTGAGCTTGTGCTCGCGTCTCGCCTGAGGTGTTTGGATATGCTTGTCGATGACGGGAACGCTGTGGATTTCCTTCAGCATTTTTCCGGCTTGCAATCCGGTGCTGTATTGGTCAGCGACGGACATCTTCAACAATTTGGAGCGAAGCGGTATTCCTTCGACCCAAGTAAGCAGCATATAAACGGATTCTCCATGATTAAAAGTCCCGAATGAAATCGGACGCGACATCGGAAAACTCGTTGAGCGAAGCGCGGAGATTCTGTCGTATTCCAATTTTTTTTGTTTTTTCAGCGAACTGTCCGCGACGCGTAGCAAAAGTTTTTGATTGTCTTTGGTCTCAATATAAAACTTTTTGTCAGAGGACCAGCCTTCCGCAATTTCTCGTACCAATCGCCAATCCGATGATTCGTGAATTTCTTTGAAATAATCTTTCATAAGCTCGACCCCCTTCCACAGAACAACTTTTTTTTATTATATCAAATACGCAAATAAAAATCTATAATAAAATTAAAATTTTTTGATTTTTGCACTCAAAAAAGAAATTTTGTGTAAAGAATTTAAGGAAATAGAATAAAATGTAAAAAAACCATCCGTCATAACGAATGGCTTTTTGAAAATCAAAACTCAAAAACTTCAAATTGTTTTTTGTTAGCGTTTGGAAATAAAGAAATATAAAAACACAATCATGCCCAAGGCGATGCGGTAGTAGCCGAAGACTTTGAAATTATGTTTTTTGATATAATCCATCAGCGAGCGAATCACATAGATTGAAATGAAAAAAGCGACCGCCATACCGAGTATCAGATAGAACAGCTCGACGATGGTAAATCCCAAACCGTATTTGAGCAGTTTGAGCAGACTTGCGCCGAACATAATTGGAATCGCAAGGAAGAATGTAAATTCCGCCGCGACTTTTCGTGACACGCCGGCGAGCATTCCGCCGATGATGGTTGCACCGGAGCGTGAAGTTCCGGGAATGAGCGCAAGCACTTGGAATGCGCCGATAAATACGGCTTCGCGAATCGTCAATTCGTGCAGGGAATCGATGCGCGGTTTTTTGTCGGCGGCTTTGTTTTCAACCCATATAAACAAGACGCCATATAGAATGAGCATCAGCGCGACGGTTGGGTAATTATAGAATTTGGCATCGAGCCAATCGTCCAGCGGCAATCCGATGATTGCGGCGGGAAGTGAGGCAATCAACACTTTTCCCCATAGGGCAAGCGTATCTTTGTTGATTACCCAAACGGTCTTGCTGTCGGGCAGCTCGGAATTGGTGGAGCTTGCTTTTTTGCGCAAGGTTTTTTTCTCCATCGGAAAGAGTTTTTGCCAATACAATACGACGACCGCCATAATTGCACCGAGCTGAATGACGACGAAGAACATTTCTTTGAAGTCGGCGCTCGCTTTCAATTTCAAAAATTCGTCAACTAAAATCATGTGGCCCGTACTGCTCACAGGCAGCCATTCGGTAACTCCTTCGACAATTCCCAGAAAGATAATCTTAAAAATTTCTATCATAACAATCTCCTTTTCTTATCTTAGATTATACTTCATTAGGCGATGGATGGGAATGTACTTTGTGTAAAAAAGAGACAAAAAAACAGCACAGCGAAAAGCCGTGCTATTTTTGATTTTACTTTGAGTAGTACTCGATAATGAGTGAATCGGTCACCTCGATCGGTACTTCATCTCTCTTTGGAAGAGCTACAAGCTTTCCTTTCATTGCAGTAACATCTTTTTCCAAGTAAGGAAGGAAGTTGTTTCTTGCTTCGAAATTGTCTTTGAACATTTGAACGCTCTGTGATTTTTCTTTAAGCGAAATCACATCGCCAACGCGAACTTCAAAAGAAGGTCTGTCCACACGCTTGCCGTTTACAAGAATGTGTCCGTGAACAACCATTTGTCTCGCCTGACGAAGACTTGCTCCGAATCCGAGTCGATAAGTTAAATTGTCCAATCTGCACTCCAAACGCTGAATCAGAATTTCTCCTGAATTTCCTTTTGCGTGCATTGCAGCAGCTACCAAATTGCTGAATTGTCTTTCTAAAACATCATAGTATGCTTTCAGTTTTTGCTTTTCATTCAGCTGTTTACCATATTCAGTCACTTTCTTAGTAGGTTTCGGACCTCTTTTAAGTGCCTTCGGGTGGTCGTAAATGTTCACCCCAAATCGTCTTGCCACTTTAAATCGTGGGCCTGATGGTCTTGCCATTTGTAAAATCTCCTTGCGAACTATAATTTTTTGGGTAAATTATCGTCCAGCAGCCTATCGTTTATTGTACTCTAAGGCGCAAAAAAAAACAATACCTTTGTGGAAATTTATAAAAAACTTTCTTCACGGCGAATCGTGTTTCTTCTATAATATATGCCAAAATGAGAAATCTGTGTTAGAATAGGACTATCAAAATACTGAAACTCGACGCAGATTTGCCATTCGGATGGGAGTTTGCGAAGAAAAATAATTTTGTTTTGTCTTTTTCGTCGGCTTTGTCAAAGGAGTTGGAGAATGAATAAACAATTGAAAGCGGATTTGATGCTTCTGCTGGTCGTGGCATGTTGGGGAATTTCATTTTATATGATAGATTTATCGCTGAAGGAGATGGGACCTTTCAGTCTGCTCGCCTTTCGTTTCGTGCTTTCCTTTTTGGTCGTCTATGTATTTTTCTTCAAAAAAGTGCGGACGGTCAACAAGAAGACGCTGGGCTATGCGCTGACGACTTCGGTTTTTTTGGCAATCGCCTATACCGCATCGGTTTACGGCGTGCTCTATACCAAATTGACCAATGCCGCATTTTTGTGCGCGCTGACGGTGATTTTTGCACCGATATTCAGTTTTATTTTTAAGAAAAAGAGACCGAATTCAAAATTTGTTTTTGTGCTGATACTCTGTATCGTCGGCATGGGACTGCTCACTTTGAGTGATGAACTGACGATTGCGGTCGGCGATTTGTACTGTTTGGTTTGTGCGATGAGTTTTTCCATCAATCTGCTGATTATCGAAACGGCGGTGTCGAAGGAGGATGTCGATGCGTTCAACATGGGCGTCTATGTCATCGGAATCGTCGGATTGATTATGTTGGTTTGTGCATTTTTATTTGAAGAACCGACCTTGCCGCAGACACCGGCGGTTTGGGGAGCGGCTCTGTTCCTGTCGATTCTTTGTACGGGCGTGGCGACGATTGTGCAGGCGATTGCTCAGCAATATACCTCGGCGAGCCATGTCGGATTGATTTACACTCTGGAGCCGGTTTTCGCAGCAATCATAGCCTATCTGTTGGCGGGCGAAGTGTTGCTCGTGCGCGGTTATATCGGGGCATCGATGATGGTGCTGTCGATTTTGATTATGGAGATAGATTTCAAAAAGATGGTTTCCAAACCCAAACCTTCTGCAGATTGATGAAGGATAATTGCATGATACGGAAAAGATTGCTTGAGTCGAAGCTATGAATAATACTAATACCTGATACACTACAGAAAAATTATTTTTTTCCGTTCCTATGGAACGGCGGAACGGTGGGGTTCTAGACCTAACCCGAT
>JAUNKE010000012.1 GCA_030532905.1 Peptostreptococcaceae bacterium | reverse complement strand
CTAAAAGCATAACCCCAACCGAAAACAAAACATAAAGATAAAGAGAAAGCAAATAAAAACAAAAGCAAAACCAAAACCAAAACAGAACAGAACCCCCGACCGAAACATCAAGTTGAATTCGAATCGCATTCGAAGGCATTTATCAACGCCATTGAATAATATAATCCGAATTTGAAAGTCACAGCCGAAATCAAAAACAGCAAAACAATTGAAAATTCGTCGGTAAAAGTGGATTAGAATTCAAAAAAATTTTTTTCTGTCCGCAATTACGACACAAAATAAAAATAATGTCTGTCAAAACAAATTTTGGGATTGCTGTTCAAATTATTATATGTTTACGATATATATAAAAATTGAAAACCGAAAAAGCGACATTTTTTTGCATAAAAATCCAAAATAAATAAAGAATGTCGGATTTGCAAGCCTTAGAATGAAATGAAAATTGAAATATAAATTGCAAAAAAATGGATTTTGGAAAAATAATGCAACGGAAATTAAATTATTTTGCGTAAGAGAAAACAAAATAGCAGTATTACAAAAAATAAAAATACAACTTTTTTGCAACTTTGGATTGCTAATATCTTGACTTTTAGGTATAAATAAGTGTAATATTAGTAATAAGTGTAATATTATAAAACGATTGCAGGAATATTTTCAACGGATATTGATGAGCTATGAATAAAGCGGTTTGTTTTTCAAGCGGTTTACTTATACAACTACCGGCAATCGTCTGTGAGCAGTTTGGTTACACAAGAGCGATTTTACACATTTACAATAAGAACGAAAACTAGGTTGAAAAGGAGGAGAAAGTTTGCAGGCAAATGAAAAACTGTTAGAGGTAAAAGGAATGAAAACTGCATTTCGTATTAAAGACGAATACTTTAATGCGGTTGACGATGTAAGTATATCTCTGCGCAGAAATGAAATTTTGGCAATCGTGGGTGAATCAGGTTGCGGAAAAAGTACACTTGCAACGACAATTATTGGACTTCACAACATGAACTACACATCGGTGGATGGGGAGATCATCTATGAGGGCAGGAATCTTTTGTCCTTAACGGAGAGTGAGTACAATAAGGTTCGAGGTGGAGACATCGGAATGATTTTCCAGGATCCGCTATCGGCACTCAATCCGTTGCAAAGGGTAGGGCAACAAATTGAGGAGAGTTTAGTTTACCATACGGATCTTAATAAGGAGCAAAGGAAAGCTCGAGTAATTGAACTTATTAAACAGGTAGGGATACCGAATCCCGAACGTGTAAGTCGCCAGTTTCCATATCAGCTTTCCGGTGGAATGCGTCAGCGTATCATTATTGCGATTGCACTTGCATGTAAACCGGACATTATTATTGCGGATGAGCCGACGACTGCGCTGGATGTAACGATTCAGGCACAGATTTTGGACCTTATTCTTGATTTGCAAAAAGAAATCAATGCGGGTGTTATTTTGATTACGCATGACCTCGGGGTAGTATCGCAGGTTGCAAATCGTGTTTGTGTAATGTATGCGGGACAAGTTGTTGAAGAAGCACCGGTGGATGAATTATTTAAGAATCCGTTGCATCCATATACGAGAAGTTTGTTAAATTCCATCCCTCAGGATGACAGCGAAGACAAAAAGCTTCATGTTATTCAAGGAATGGTTCCATCGCTTAAAAACCTTCCGAGAACGGGATGTCGTTTTGCGAGTCGAATTCCGTGGGTACCGGAGTCGGAGCATGAGCAAAATCCGGTATTGCATGAAGTGTCTCCGGGACATTTTGTGCGTTGCACTTGCTGGAAAAATTTCGAATTCCAAGAGGAGGAGAGTTAATGAGCTTTTTAGAAATTAGAGATTTGAAAGTACACTTTCCGATTCGCGGAGGATTTTTTAATCGAATCGTCGATTATGTCTATGCGGTGGACGGTGTGAATTTGGATATTGAAGAAGGAAAGACTTACGGTCTAATCGGCGAGTCCGGTTCCGGAAAATCCACGATTGGAAAAGCCATCGTCGGATTGGAGAAGGCAACCGGCGGTACCATTATGTATAATGGTCACGATGTAACCCAGAAGTCTGTTCGTAAAGCCGTAAAATACAATTATGATGTGCAGATGATTTTCCAGGATTCCATGTCGAGTCTTGACCCGAAAAAAAGAATTCGAGATATCATCGGCGAGCCGCTTATCAACTTTGAAGAACTTTCTCCGGAAGAATTGGAGCAAAGAGTGTATCAATTGCTTGATATTGTCGGTATGCCTTCCGATGCCATCTACAAATATCCGCACGAATTCTCCGGTGGACAGAGACAGCGTATCGGAGTTGCGAGAGCGGTTGCCTGTAAACCGAAATTGATTGTGGCGGACGAGCCGGTATCGGCATTGGACCTTTCCGTTCAGGCGCAGGTTCTCAACTATATGAAAGATATTCAGAAGGAATATGGTTTGAGCTATCTGTTTATTTCGCATGACCTCGGTGTAGTAAAGCACATGTGCGACCATATCTACATTATGCATCGCGGACGCTTCGTAGAAACGGGAACAAGAGAAGATATTTATAAAGATCCACAACATATTTATACAAAACGATTGATTGCGGCAATTCCGCATATCAACCCCGATGACAGAGAAGCTTCCAAAGTTCGTCGTCTACAAGTGGAAAAAGAATTTGATGACCAAGTTGCCGCGTACTATGACGAGAATTTCAGACCGTATAATTTAGTACCGAAAAGCGACACCCACTATGTATCTTTGAAGGAGGGTTTATAATATGTGGAAAACCGTATTACGACGAGTTTTGGTAATGATACCTCAGCTCTTTATACTCAGCATTCTCGTTTTTGCACTTGCAAAAGCGATGCCGGGCGACCCGTTTACCGGATTGATTACGCCGGAGACGGATCCGAAACGAATCGAAGAATTGAGAATTCAAGCCGGATTCTACGATCCGCTTCATATTCAATATAAAAATTGGATTTCAAGAGCGATCAAAGGAGATTTGGGTAGAAGCTACACTTATAAGAGACCGGTTATCGATATGATTGGCGAAAGAGCGAAAAATACTTTCTATCTTTCTTTAGTAGCGACAATTTTGCTTTATGCCATTTCGATTCCGCTGGGCGTGTTGGCGGGAAGATACTACAATTCACTTTTCGACAGAGCGATTGTATTTTACAACTTCCTAAGCTTTGCCATGCCATCCTTCGTACTCTATCTCATTATGCTTTTGGTATTCGGTTATAGGCTCGGATGGTTCCCGACTTCAGGAACGGTTGCCGTAGGAGTTGCGCCGGGGCTGCCTTATATCATGAGCCGATTCTATCACATGATATTGCCGGCAATCACTTATGCATTGCTCGGTACGACGGGAACGATTCAATATCTTCGTAACGAAGTTGTTGATGCGAAAACTATGGATTATGTAAGAACGGCAAGATCCAAAGGGGTACCTATCAGCAAAGTGTACTCACATCATATTTTTAGAAACTCATTGCTTCCGATAGCGGCTTTCTTCGGATTTACAATTACGGGCTTGCTCGGCGGTTCCATTATTTTGGAAACCATCTTCGTATATCCGGGAATGGGACAATTGTTTATGAATGCGATGCAAACAAGAGATTACAGTGTTATCACGGCATTGATTATGCTTTACGGTTTCCTTACTCTTACAGGTAGCGTGCTATCCGACATCATTATGTCCATCGTAGACCCGAGAATCAGAATTGAGTAGGAGGCAAAATGAGTAAAGTAGATAAAAGTAAAAAAGCACCTGCGATTTCTAAGCAAGTAAAACAGGAAAGCCCAAGTGCATGGCAAGTGCTCGTTCGAGAATTTAAAAAAGACAAGGTGGCATTGTTCAGCTTGGCGATATTCACATTGTTTATTATCGTTGTATTTGTTTGGGCATCGCAATTGGATGCCAAAGCGGTTATGCGCGTCGATATTTTTAAGAGTTTCTTACCACCAAACAGTCCGGGATTCCCACTTGGAACGGACAGAGCAGGAAAATCCATTTTGGGACAGCTCATTTTGGGAGCGAGAAACTCCATCTTGGTTGGACTTGCGATTACCGCATTGACAACCGTTATCGGAATAATGGTCGGCTTGACTGCCGGTTATTACGGTGGAAAAGTGGATCAGTGGATTATGCGAGTCATCGACTTTATATCCATTCTTCCGACATTGATGATTATCATCGTATTCGTTTCGCTTATGCCGAATTATAAGATTTATCACTTTGTGTTGATAATGAGTGCTTTCTACTGGGTAAGCGTTGCGCGTTTGGTACGCTCGAAGGTGCTTTCTGAAGCGAGAAGAGACTATGTAAACGCATCCAAGACGATGGGAACGAGCGACATAAAGATTATGTTGCGCGGAATCCTTCCGAATATTATTTCAATCATCATCGTGCAAGGAGTTTTGAACTTTGCCGGCAATATCGGTATCGAAACGGGTCTGTCTTTCCTCGGATTCGGTTTTCCACCGGACAAAGGAAGTTTGGGAACGCTGATTTCATACGCAAGAGACTCCAATGTACTTCAAAACAAAATCTATGTATGGCTACCTGCATCATTGTTGATTTTCTTCATGATGCTTAGCATAAACTATGTGGGGCAGGCTCTAAGAAGAGCATCTGACGCAAAACAACGTTTAGGTTAAAGGAGGAAAAATTTATGAAGAGGCTACAAAAATCGCTTGCCGGTCTTTTGGCGGGTATTATGCTTCTGACTGCTTGTACCGGTGGAGGGACCGGCGGAGAAACAGGGAATAAAGACGGCGAAAACAAATCGCCGGTGGAGAGTAATTCACTGGGTCTGGGCACACTTGTTGAGAATGAGGGAGAACCGATTGAAGGCGGTGTGTTGAAAGTTGGTTTGGTATCCAGCTCACCATTCAAAGGAATGTTCAACTGGGCATTGTACGACGGAAGCGACGACAGTTCCATCATGTTACCTTTCATGGGAGGTTCATTCAATTCGGATGAAGACTTCAAACTTGCTGAAGGCGGTCCGGTTACAGCGGTTGTAGATAAGGATGCGAAGACGACAACCATAAAAATCAACCCGAAATATACTTGGAATGACGGTACGCCGGTTACAGTTCAAGACTTTATATATTATTATAAGGTGATAGGACACAAAGACTACACCGGTATTCGTTTTGATAATCGTATGAGAAATGTTGTAGGAATCGAAGATTATCATGACGGAAAATCGGAAGAAATTTCCGGCTTGGAAGTTGTGGATGACCATACATTGGTGGTTCACTTCAAAGAAATGTCCGTCGGACATCTTTGGGGTTCCGGAATTCCTTACGATCCGATTCCTTATCATCAGTTGAAAGATATTCCAATCAAAGATTTGGAGACTTCCGATGCAGTTCGTAAAAATCCGCTTTCTGCAGGTCCATACTACATTGCGGAAATTGTTCCGGGAGAAAAAGTGCTTGCTAAAGCGAATGAGCATTTCTGGAAAGGAAAAGTTAATATTCCGGAAGTAACCATTGAGGTGGTAAGCCCGGATGCCGTTGCAGAAGCGATTAAAGTGGGTAAATACGACTTGGTAATCGATTCTTATCCGGCTGATAAATATGAGCAAATCAAGGATTTGAACAATATCACGATCTTGGGAAGACCGCAAAGAGCTTACAGCTACATGGGCTTCAAACTTGGAAAATGGGATTCTGAAAAAGGCGAGTCGGTAACCGATCCGAATGCAAAAATGGCGGATGTGAACCTAAGACATGCAATGGGTCATGCACTCGATATGAAATCAATGAGTGACAACTTGTATCATGGACTTCGTGGACCGGCAAACTCACTAATCCCACCGGTATATAAAAACTTCCATACAGATAATCCGAACGCAATTCTTTTCGATAAAGACAAAGCGATAAAGATTTTGGACGATGCCGGATACAAAGATTTGGACGGTGACGGATTCAGAGAAAATCCGGACGGAGAGAAATTAAAAATCAATGTAGCGACTATGGCGGGTGGAGATTTAGGAGATAACCTTGCATTGTTCTACACTCAATCATGGCAAGATATCGGATTGGATGCTGTTCTTACAACTGGAAGACCGATTGAATTCAACGCATTCTATGACAAAGTAGAAGCGGACGACCCTGAAATCGATGTTTATATGGGAGCTTGGTCAACAGGTTCCAACCCCGATCCATCCGGATTGTATGGAAGAAAAGCGGCATTCAACTATTCAAGATTCACATCCGAAGAATTGGATAAGATTTTGAATGACATCAATTCATTGGAAGCATTCGATGATGACTTTAGAAATGATGCATACCATCGATTCGAGGACTTTATGATTAAGAATGCACCGGTTATTCCAATTCAGTATAGAACTCAGCTCTATGCAGTGAACAAGCGTGTAAAACGACTTGATTGGTCTTACGGTGCACCTTATTCAACTTGGGGCGACCTACAATTGACTGCTCCGGAGCCAATTGCTCATCAGGGATAATTGATGAAACTTATCAGCAAGAATAAGTAAAATGTATTTTAAGCGTAGCGGGTTTCCGCTACGCTTTTTAAATGCTAAAGTTTCTAAGTGCAAAAGTTGACTTTGAATCAAAAAAATCAAATCTTAAAAAGGAGCTCTGAGCCGAGAATTTCAAATTCAATATTGTATGCGATATGATTAAGAATAACCTTATACTAAATAGAGAAGATAATATTTTTTTGCTCCTGAGGAATGGCGGGAAGCAAAGAACAGTTATTCAAAATACAAATTGTTGACAACTATTCTTTCTAATGGGTTTGGTATTAGATTCAAAAGGATGGCTTGAGCCAAGAGATCCAAACTACAAATCAAAAAAATCCGAGTCGAGAAACAGAAATTGAAAATGAGAGGGGAATTGAAAAGTGCAAACCGGTTCCCAAATACATCCATACATTAAATACAACAAGTACATATAAAGAAAAAATTTTAGGAATAAATTTTTAATCTTACTTAGAAAAGAAAGTTTCAATATAATATTTATAAAAAGAAAAATTTGTTTTCATCAGCTTGAGTCTAAATTATCGAAATATCTTGACGAAACAACAAAAGAATGGTAAATTAAGTATTAAAAGATAGCATATAAAGTCATTATGTGGAAAATAAATTTACAAAAAAATCATTGGTTTATTAACACTACCTACAAACTCAGTAAAAAATTTGTGATATTTTTGAAATAAATTTTCCTCATGATGCTATCTTTGTGACAGACGAGCAATTCCGCTTGAATTTTCGAGCCGATTTTTATGGGAATCGAAGAGGTCTGTTGTAGGGATGATGTAAAGGAGGAGAGTATGAAAAGACTCAAGAGAACACTTGCCGCATTGGCGGCAGGAATGATGCTACTTACCGCCTGCGGGGGCGATACCAAAGCTCCGAGCGGAGAAAATCAACCGCCGGCTGAGAACAAAGAAAAAGAAGTTACTCAGATGAGCGTTGATTTACCGACGAAGGTTGAAAATGAAGGAGAGCCGATTGAAGGCGGTCGTCTGATGGTCGGACTCGTATCTTCATCACCGTTCAAAGGGATGTTCAACATCGCTCTTTACGATGACGCGTATGACTCGGCGATTGCAACGCCGACCATGTGGGGCGCTTTCAAAACCGACGAAGACTTTAAATTTGCTGAAGGCGGCGCGATGACGCTGAGCGTCGATAGAGAAGCGAAAAAGGCGACCGTCAAAATTCATGACAAATACACTTGGAATGACGGAACGCCGGTAACTGCAAAAGACTTTGTTTACTATTACAAAATTATTGCGGACAAAGACTATACCGGCGTGCGTTTTGACTCCGAATTCAGAAATGTCGTCGGAATGGAAGAATATAATGAAGGAAAAGCAAAAGAGATTTCCGGCTTGAAAGTAGTTGACGATAAGACGGTTGAAATTACATTCAAGGAAATGAATCCGAGTATTCTGTGGGGAGCGGGAATTGCACCGGAAGTTGTGCCTGCGCATCAGTTGGAAGGAATTGCCGTTAAGGATTTGGAATCTTCCGATGCGGTTCGTAAAAATCCATTGTCATGCGGACCATATTATATAGTAGAAACCATTCCGGGCGAGAAAGTTCTTTTCAAAGCTAATGAGCATTACTGGAAAGGAAAAGTAAATATTCCTGAAGTTTCCATCGAAGTGGTGCATCCGGATGCGATTGCGGAAGCGGTAAAAACCGGAAAATATGACTTGGTAATCGACTCTTATCCAACCGATAAGTATGACCAAATCAAAGACTTTAACAATATTAAAGTCGTCGGTCGTTCCGCATTGGTTTACAGCTATGTCGGATTTAAGCTTGGAAAATGGGATACTGAGAAAAAAGAAGTGGTAACCGACCCGAATGCAAAGATGGGAGATGTGAATCTAAGACATGCCATGGGACATGCGCTCGATATGAAGTCGATGAGTGACCGATTGTATAATGGACTTCGCGGACCGGCGAATTCACTTATTCCGCCGGCGTTCAAAAACTTCCACACCGATAATGAGAATGCCATTCTTTATGACAGAGATAAAGCGATAAAGATTTTGGATGATGCGGGCTACAAAGATGTGGACGGTGACGGTTACAGAGAAAAACCGGACGGTTCCAAATTGCAAATCAATGTGGCGACAATGGAAAACGGAGATTTGGGTGACAGTTTGGCATTGTTCTATACGCAATCATGGCAAGATATCGGATTGGATGCCGTACTTGCGACCGGAAGAACGATAGAGTTTAACGCATTCTACGACAAAGTGGAAGCGGATGATCCTGAAATTGATGTTTACATGGGTGCATGGTCAACCGGAAGTAATCCGGAGCCATCGGGACTATACGGCAAGTATGCTTTGTTTAACTACTCAAGACATACTTCGGATGAACTTGAGCAGATTCTGAAAGATATCAATTCCGAAAAAGCTTTTGATGAAAGTTTCAGAAATGATGCTTACAAGCGTTTCGAGCAATATATGATTGATAATGCACCGGTTATTCCGATTCAATATCGAACCAATATTCGAACCGTGAACAATCGTGTGAAAATGTATGATTGGAGCTATCCGACCGCAGACAGCCCATATATCAGCTGGGCGGACTTGCAGTTGACGGCACCTGAACCGATTGCGCATAAATAAAGATTTCAAAAAAACCGTTGTGGAAGGATATTCCGCAGCGGTTTTTTAGACTTGAAATCCCGCTTTGAAAAAACGAAAAACTGAGAAATGATTTTATTCGGGAATTTGTATTATCTGTATCGGCATGACGAATAAAAAAGTTCGGATGCAATAAGATGAAAGTCGTAATGCAATAAAATGAAAAGATGAAAAAAATCGGAATTTATTCCGTAGAAGTTTGGAGTGAATTTGGAAATGCCATCCCGATAAATTTTTCCGGCATCCTTGTTGAATCGAAGGTGAACAAATCAACAATTTGTTTGGAAATCTGTAAAAGGGTATGAAAAAAAATTGTTCTATGTTATAATATCAGCGTCAGGCACAAAAAACGATTGTCTGATAAAAAGGGAAAAGATTTTGGGGGATTTGTAAAAACTCGGAAATAAAATGGTGATTCACTTGCCCATTTTTAATGAGTGATATTTTTCAATCGGCTTCGATTGTAAGATATAAATTGGTAAAACCACAAAAGAAAAAGGAGAAAAACAAATGAAAAGGTTTCAAAAAGCCATTGCTGCCGGTTTGGCAGGGATGATGCTGTTAACAGCGTGCTCCGGTGGAGGAACTTCAACAGGCGGCTCGACGGAAGCACCTCAGCTTAGTGCATTGCAGTTCCCGGATGAATATGTTAATGAAGAGCCGGCGATCGAAGGCGGCGTGCTGAAAGTCGGTGTCGTTGCGGCATCTCCGTTCCAAGGGATGTTCAACTCTCAGCTCTATGAGGATGCTGTCGATGGAAATATCATGCAGCCGACGATGCTTGGACAGGGAATGGTCGATGAAGATTTCAAAATTCGTGAAGGCGGCGGACTTTTTTATGAAGTGGACAAGGATACAAAGACTGTAAAAATTAAACTTCATGAAAAGTTGACTTGGAATGACGGTACGCCGGTAACTTCAAAAGATATTATTTACACTTACAAATTTATCGGACATCCGGACTACACCGGTGTGCGTTTCGACTCCGGAATGAGAAATGTAGTCGGAATGGAAGAATATCATGACAAAAAAGCGGAAGAAATTTCCGGACTGAAAGTTATCGACGACAAGACGGTGGAAGTAACTTTCAAAACCGCTTCTCCAAGTATGCTTTGGGGAGGACAGGGACTTCCGTTCAACTTCTTGCCGGCGCATCAGATGGAAAATATTCCGGTAAAAGATATGGAGTCATCGGATGCATCTCGTAAGACTCCACTTTCTTACGGACCATACTATATTACAAATATTATTCCGGGTGAAAAAGTGGAATTTGCCGCGAATGAGCACTTCTGGAACGGCAAGCCGAAAATTCCGAAGATAACGATGGAAGTGGTAAGCCCGGATGTAGTTGCGGAAGCGATGAAAATCGGTAAATTCGATATTTTAACCGGCGGTTTCCCGACATCCAACTACGACCAAATTAAAGATTTGAACAATATTAAGATTCTCGGTTCTCCGGAGCGTTCTTACGCATATATCGGATTTAAGCTTGGAAAATGGGATATAACTAAAAATGAAGTAGTGACTGACCCAAATGCAAAAATGGCGGATCCGGTTCTAAGAAAAGCGATGGGACATGCGCTTGACATGAAATCTCTTGGCGAGCAGCTTTACTTCGGACTTCGAGGAGCGGCGGATTCTTACTTCGTACCGGTATTTAAGAAATTGTACAACCACCATCCGAATGCTATCCTGTTTGACAAAGACAAGGCGATGAAGCTGCTGGATGATGCAGGATACAAAGATGTGGACGGTGACGGTTTCAGAGAGAAGCCGGACGGCTCCAAATTGGAAATCAATGTAGCGACTATGGCGGGCGGAGACATCGGTGACAACTTGGCATTGTTCTATACGCAGTCATGGGAAGCTATCGGATTGAATGCAAAATTGACAACCGGAAGACCTATTGAGTTCAACGCATTCTATGATAAAGTTCAAGCGGACGACCCTGAAATTGATGTGTTTATGGCTGCTTGGTCGGTAGGTTCCAATCCGGATCCGAATGAGTTCTTCGCGCGTACGGCACAATTCAACTTCTCTCGATTCGCTTCTGACGAATTGGATCAGATTCTATCGGATATTTCATCGGAGAAAGCATTTGACGACCAATTCAGATTGGATGCGTACAAGCGTTTTGAAGACTATATGTTTGAACAAGTACCGATGATTCCGATTCAGTTCAGAACATCTGTAATCGTTGTAAACAATCGTGTGAAAAACTATGATGTGAAATTGCCGGATTCCTCAAGACCATACACCGGTTGGGGAGATTTGGAGCTTACGGCGGAAGAGCCTTATGTGCATCAAGGATAATGAAAAGATTTTAAAGACTCGGCTTGCCGAGTCTTTTTTCAAATTGATTTTGCTCTTGGATTTACAAAGCTCATTTTTGAATTACGAATAGTGATTTTGAATTTTGTTTTTTGATTTTTGAATTCCGATTTTGATTTTTGATTTTTGATTTTACAACTTAATTTAATTTTAGATTTTCAGATATGGAACGGAGAAAAAAATGTTACTTGGAGCGATAGTAAATGCGTTGACGATTATCGTAGGGGGACTGCTCGGGACTTATGCGCGTCATATTATTCCGGAGCGTCATTCCAAATTGATTATGACCTGCCTGCAAATCGTGGTGGCGACGATAGGAATCAAATTTGCGATTTCAACCGACAATGTTTTGGTCGTCATCATCAGTCTGGCAATTGGTGCGCTGATTGGCGAGAGCATCGACTTGGACAGGAAGATGCAACAACTTGGCGAATGCATTCAGAAAAGATTAAAGAGTAAAGAGCATGATGTGGCTGCCGGATTTGTCACGACGACTTTGATTTATTGTGTCGGCTCGATGGCGATTTTGGCATCGATTGACAGCGGAATGAAGGGCGAGCACGATATTCATTTTACCAAAGCGATTATCGACGGCATCGCGGCGATATTTTTCGCATCGTCGATGGGAATCGGTGTGGCGCTGTCGGGAATATCGGTTTTGCTCTATCAGGGCGCTTTGACTCTGTTGGCAAATGTGATTGCGCCATATCTCGGGGAAGCGGTGATGACCGAGATGAGCGCGACCGGCGGCGTGATGCTGATTGCTCTTGCGATGAGCATGCTGGAAATAAAACAAATCAAGGTCGCTAATTTATTGCCGGCGCTTTTTGTTTCCGTTTTGCTGATGTTGACCGGATGGTTTTAAGAAAATCGTATTGAAATAAAATACGGATTTAATCCGCTGGAACCAAAAAACTTCGCTATGCCGATTGCATAACGAAGTTTTTTGAAGAAATTTATAAAAATCCATCGCTTGTTCAACATTTTTTTCTTAAAACAAGGATGGATTTTTTGTTTTTGAATTCGTATTCGGCTTTGCTTTTTTATAACAAAAACAGGGGGCTTGACAAAATATTTATTTAGATATAAAATACAGCTAAATAAAGACACAAATTTAGAAGTGGCTTTCGAAAAAATAAAAACGGGAATTTGAATTTAATTTGTGATATCAAAATATATTGCTTTTGCAATTTGTCGACGCGAATTTTGAAGAGCGCGGCTAAAATATTTTGGAATTGAAAGGGATGGAAGAAGTATGGATTACAGAAAAATTGAAATGATATTTAAGAATGACAATGCGCATTGGGTCGGAAACGGATTTCGAGTGAAGCAATATTTTCCGGCGGTGCATGGAGCGGATTTTTTTGAAAGATTTTCGCCTTTCTTATTGATGGATTACAATGAGCCTTTCATGTTCAAAGGGACGAATGCCGAAGTGGGCGTCGGTGCGCACCCGCATCGCGGATTTGAAACCGTCACTTTTGCATTTGAAGGGGAAGTGGAGCATGGCGACAACCGAGGGAACTGCGGTGTGATTCGTCCGGGCGATATTCAATGGATGACTGCCGGTTCGGGCATTTTGCACAAAGAATTTCATGAAAGGGAATATGCGAAAAAGGATAGAATGTTCCACATGATTCAGCTGTGGGTAAATTTGCCGAAAGCGCACAAGATGACGGAGCCGAAATATCAATCGATTCGTGCGGAGCAGATGGGAAAATATCAATCCGATGACGGCGGCGTGAACATCACCGTTTATGCGGGGGAGGTTTTGGGCGTCAAAGGCCCGGCATCGACTTTTTCGCCGATGAATATTTATAAAGTTGATCTTAAAAAAGGGAAGTCGGTTACTTTGACCGAGCCGGCGGATTTCAATTCGGGTATGCTGATTCTCTCGGGACATATCGAGGTTAATGCAAAAGACATTGTCAAGGATTCGGATTTCGTTTTGTTTGAAAACGACGGAAAGGCGATTCGTTTGATGGGGATGGATGAAGAATCTTCGATATTTGTGCTCAGCGGGCAGCCGTTGAACGAGCCGGTAGCGGCAATGGGACCATTTGTTATGAACACGCGGGAGGAATTGACTCAAGCGAATACCGACTTCAAAGAAGGTAAGTTCGGAAGTTTTGATTTCTAAAATCTTTATTGGAATTTGAAAACCCGGCGGCACAATACGCAAAAAGTATTTTGGAGCCGTCGGGTTTTTGTAAATTAAGAAGAATGTATTCTGAAATCGGATTTATGGAAATCAAAGAAATAGAATATACATTTTTAGATAGTCATTTTAGAGAAATGCGGATGATAAAGGATTTATAGAAAAAACGAGTTTACAATCTTCATTTCTCATTCCGAGTCAAAACGCACATGGCTGAAAATGCAATAAAAAAACTTCGCCATGCGGATTGCACAACGAAGTTTTTTTGAAGGGATTATCGAAGACCTTCCAGTCTTTTGTAGATTCCCGCCGCTCGAAGCGATGGGGCAATTGTGGCTGCCAAAAGTACCGATACGATTACCGCGGTAACCGCATTGCCGAGGGAAACAAGCCCTTTGAGCGTTACAACGGACAGTACGGCATTGAGATGCTCGCCGATAAAGAAATAGCTTTTTACAAAGGTTTTTGTAATGTATAGCAAAACATAGAGCGATGCACCGCTTATGGCAGCGAGCAGATTGAGTTTTTTAATCTCGCCTTTTGCACCGTTTCGATGAGCAATCGCTCCGGCGGTGTATCCCATTGCAAATTTCATAATGAAAGTGATTGGAAATTCGGGTGCGAAAGCAGGGTCGAGCAAATCGAAGAATGCCGAGCCGAAACCCGCCGCCAATCCGCCGATTGGTCCTCCGAATAAAAGTCCTCCCAAAATACACATCACATTTCCAAAATGCAGCATTGTTTTTCCGAGCGGTGTCGGAATTTCAAGTTTGATATTGGTTGCGACAAAAACAATCGCCGACATCAAACCGATGACTGCCAGTTTTTGTACGGAAAAAATTTTCTTCTCTTGCATAACTCTCTCCTTTTTATATCTTTGCTCTTATTGTACCTTTAGACTGTATTTTTATAAATGCACAAAAAAATATATATCCAAAAGCACAGTTTTCGAAAAGGAGTTGGAGAGTAAAAGCTATTTTTTGTATGCGCCGAAGTTGATGTCCTGCATTTCGTCGGCAAGTCGAACGGCGTCGGCAATTTCAATCGCCATTTTGTGTTTTTCAATCGTATGCACGCGCAATGCCTCGACCCCTTTGTAAGCGGCGATGGCGGTGAGTTTTGCGGATGCGTCGTCTCGATTTTCCAAACCTTCCGCGGTTTCCGGATTGACATTGAATCCGCTTTCTTCCAAAATATTGCTGATGAATCGCTTGCGAGACACGCCTAAGAAAGTGAAATATCCCATCTCGCGAATGCAATCGACTTGGTTGATTAAAATAAGATTCTCTCGTTTTGTCAAACCGAAACCGATGCCGGGATCCAGCATGATGCGCTCTTTGGGAATATGATTTTGCTCGGCAAGCGCAAGGCTCTTTCGGAAGAAAGCCTTCATCAGCTCAACAATCGGCATATTTTCAAATGAGGAAAGCTCGTCTGCGGTGAACGGATTATTTCCGAAAGTACGAAAGATTTTGGAGCCGTCGTGATTCGGTCTCGCGATGACGGGATTGAACATCACAATCGCACCGGCGTCGGATTCGCCGACGACCTTTGCCATATTTTCATCGCCCAAGAATCCGGTGATGTCATTGACGATGTCCGCGCCGGCATCGATTGCCGCCTTTGCGACTTCGGCTCGCCAAGTGTCGATGGAAATCGGAATATCGGTGATTTTTTTAAGCTCTTTGATGACGGGAATGACACGATTGATTTCTTCTTCAATCGCTACCGGCGAGCTGCCGGGTCTTGTGGATTCTCCGCCGATGTCGAGCATGGTTGCTCCTTCGGCAATCAATTCTTTAGCGCGAAGTACGGCTTTCTCCACTGAATTGTATTTTCCGCCGTCGGAAAAAGAATCCGGCGTCACATTGATGATGCCGCATAGGATGGTTCTTTTTCTGCTTTCGATTTGTTTGTCTCTATATTGAAATATCATATTTTCTCCTTCTTATAAAGCACCGAGCATTCTCCAGTATGGGAAATAAACGAGTGCGAGCAGTACGAAAGTGATGATGGTCATCGGAAGACCGAATCGGAACATGCTGCGCTCCGGATAATATTCTCTTGCGGTTCCAATCATGACGGTTGCGTGATGGAAAGGAAGCAGGAAGTGAATATTGACAATCGCATAGGTCATCAGCGTGATGACTTCCGGCTGATAACCGAGGCTTTGCGTCAACGGAATCAGAATCGGCAGCACCACCGACATCGTGGCAACGGATGAGCCGATGCAAAGATGCAGTATCATAACGATGGTGGCTATAATCAGCAGATAGGTCGCCGAGTTGGCATTCGGGATAAGCTGTTTCAGATGCTCGAAGATGATTCCGGTAATGCCGCTTTGACCGAGCACTTTTCCGATGTTGAATACGGTGATTAGAAATAAAATCAGATGCAGATTGACGGACTTCAAATCGTTCTTATCCAAAATCTTTGCACCGAACATGACGATGACGCCTACGAGTGCAATTATCCAAGGCTGAATCGAATGTATGCTCTGTGTCATCCAAAAGAGGATGATGACTGCCATCGTGACAACGCCGATTTGCTGTTTGAATTTGGAAAACTCATTGCCGCTCGAATCGTCGTGAGCAATCATGCTTTTTTTGAAAGCGCTCAAATCTTTTTTGAACACCAAGTAGGTTGTGAGAAAAGCGACTCCGCAGGTCACGAGCGTTGGGACGAGCATCATCGTAAACCATTTGCCGAAGCTCAGCGTCTGCTTTACTTCATCGCCGGCAAAATTGAGCGCCGCCTGATTGAGCACGATATCGCCGTTGACAAAAAACATATAGGTCATCGTAATGGCAATAAATCCGTTGAAAATGAGTGCCTGTTTGGCTTTGTTCTCCTCCTCGTTGTTCGCATGGATGAGGCTGCTGAAAATCGTTCCGATGATGATGACGCGTGCAAATGCTTGCGGAATCAAAAATACGAGTACGACTCCGAAAATATACGGCAACAACATCAACGGAATGACGCCGGATGAGTTTTTTTGAAAAAGCTTGTGCACATAGCGATGCACGATGCCCGTTTTCATAATGCCGACGGAAAGCAGGGTCGTCGTCACAATCAGCAGAATCGTTCCCGACCAAGTGAGTTTGAGAATCTCAAGCGGCGGGGTTTTTCCGAAGATAAAAAAGGATAACAAAAGAAAAACACAGGCAATGCTTTTGTGAATCGCCTCCGTTGCCCAGATTGCAACGGTGAAAATAAGACAGGACAGTAAAATCCTTTGGTTAAAATCCATTTGCAGCGGATTAAGAATCGCTGCTAAAATGGCAATCGCAGTGATGACTGCGAGGTGAAAAGGTTTAATTTTTTTCACGAGAACACCTCCTACAAATTGACATAAAAAAAGCACTCAACAGTGCTCCCGCAAAATAGTATTACAGCGGAAGCGGCAATCAGTCGCGTGTGAAACACTTCGTTTCGTAACAACATCCCATTTACGAACACTTAACGCATCTTGCCTACTCTGTGTAGAATTTCTACTCTTTTTATATTGACAATATACTCTTAAACTGAAAATTTGTCAACAAAAAAAGGAGCTTTTGCTCCTTGATTATTTTTGAAGTTGTGCCAACAATTTTCGAATCGACTTGTTTTCAATCGGATGAATAAAGTGCGGTGCAATCTCGTTCATCGGCTCGAGCACAAATAATCGCTCAGATATATACGGATGCGGAATCACCAAATCTTTTTCATAAATTTGGGCATCGTCAAAAAATAAAATGTCGATGTCAATCGTGCGCGGACCCCAATGAATTTTGCGCTCCCGTCCCAAATCCGATTCGATTTGTTGGATATGCTTGAGCAAATTGCCCGGTTCATAGCCGGTTTCAATTTCAATTACGGCATTGAGAAAGTCCGGCTGGTCCTCCAAACCCCAAGCCTTCGTCGTGTAGAAGGAGGAAGAGGACAGCAGCTTCACATAGTCATTTTGAATTCGCTCGATTGCCGTTTCGAGCAAAACTTTGCTCTCGCCGATATTGGAGCCCAATCCCAAAAAGACGCGATGTCTTTTTCGGGTGATTTCCACAAAAATATTTTCGGTCGGCAACAGAATCGGCGCCCATGGTTTTTTGACACGAACATTCACTTCCCGAACCATCGGATATCGGTTTAAGATAAATTGAGCGATTTCTTCGGCGCAGGTTTCGATGAGGTCGTTGGACTTTGAGCGAAACAGCGCGACGACTTCATTGGACAGCTCACCATAGTGAACCGAAGCGTTCAAATCGTTTGAAAGTGCAGCTTTTTGTGTGTCCAAAGACAATCGCAAATCAATATAAAATTTTTGACCGAGATTTTTTTCCTCTTGGAAAACGCCATGATTTGCAAAAATCAGCAAATCTTTTACAACTATATAATCCATTTCAGCTCCAATCACAAAGGCTTTAATATTTTACCTCATTGTTTTTCTTCTCATCGCTCCAGTAGCAAGAGTCATACGCTTTGCAGTTGAAACAATCCCGCGATAATTTGTCCGCCTTGTAAAAGAGGGAAGCGAAGGAGATATTGTCGTCCTTCTTGCGATGATGTGCAATCGCCTGCAAAATTAAATTTTTTTCTTCCTCGTCAAAATCCGTCCAAGCGAGACATTTTTCAGCAAAGGCGACGGATGCGATTTCATGACTCGTTCCGTCGGTCATCTGATCTTCACGACCCAAATCGTGTAAAATAGCGGTCGTGTAAATCAAATCTTTGTTGACGGGCAGCTTATTTTCCAAACAGAGAATGTAGCAAATCCGCGCAACATCAAAAAAATGACTCAGATTGTGACGACAGTAGATGCGCTCATCTTCCAGCTTGCGCAAAGACTCGAGCTTTTGCTGAACGATATCCGAATTTAAAATCAAATTGGTATTTTTCATTTTACAATCCCATCAAACGATATGCTTCATCGCGCAGATGAAGGTCGGTCTCGAAAATTCCGCGACTGATGGATGTCATCGTCGAAGTGCCCGGTCTTTTCACTCCGCGCATATTCATGCACATGTGTTCCGCCTGTACGACGACCAATGCGCCTTTGGCACCGAGATATTCCATAATCGCATCGGCGATTTCCATATTGAGTCGCTCCTGCAACTGCGGTTTCTTTGCGTACACATCGACGGTGCGAGCCAATTTTGAAAGTCCGGCAACGCGACCGTTCGGCATGTAGGCGATATGCACCTTGCCCCAAAACGGCAACAGATGATGCTCACACATCGAGTAGAAGCTGATGTCTTTTTCAATTACCATGCTTCCATCGACCAGTTCAAAAGTTTTTGCCAGATGCGTTTCAGCGGTACGGTTCAATCCGCTGAAGATTTCCTCATACATTCTTGCCACACGCTGAGGCGTTTCAATCAAGCCCTCGCGGTTTTTATCTTCTCCGATGGCGTCAATAATCATACTGATCGCCTGTTCTATTTTTTTGGTATCCATTTTATTTCCTTTATAATATATTTAGGTTTTGAGGACCTATAACCTCGCTTTGAAAATTCAATCGCTCTTTCAATATACCCATCGATTGAATTTTTCAACAGCGGCGCAAAATCTTTTCGCGTCATTGTATCACAAAAATTGTAAAGTGACAATCAAAGTGTAAATTTTAATGCTGTTTTTTTGAAATGGGAAAATTCGTTGAGATGCTTTACGCCTTTGTTGAAAAATGAAAGGCGCTGCTTATCTGAAAAATTTGTTCTTGTTTACATTTCAACGCTTTCATGCTACAATGTTAGGTGTTATTCTCATTGCGCTTACGATGAGCATCGGAATAATTTTTGTGTTCAGACGGAGTTTTTACAGGCGGCTGTCGGAAAAGAAATTGCCGCTCAGGACAAAGGAGTAAAATGTCCGAAGTTATTAAAATTGAGAATCTCGTATATCAGTACGATGATAATAAAAATAAAAATGCGGTGGATGATTTGTCGATTCGCATTCAGAAGGGCGAGTTCGTTGTCATCATCGGGCACAACGGCTCGGGTAAAAGCACTTTGGCAAAGCATCTCAACGGAATCTTTTTGCCGACCTCGGGCGATGTGTATGTCAACGGCATGAATACCAAGGATGATGACAAGATTTGGGAAATTCGTCAAAATGCGGGCATGGTTTTTCAAAATCCGGACAATCAAATCGTCGCCACGGTTGTCGAAGATGATGTGGCTTTCGGCCCGGAGAATCTGGGTGTTGAAAAACAGGAGATTCGCAGACGGGTGGATGAGGCGCTGGAGCTTGTACGGATGAGCGAGTTTGCCAAAAGAGCACCTTTTAATTTATCGGGGGGACAGAAGCAGCGCGTTGCGATTGCGGGCATCATTGCGATGAGTCCGGATTGTATCATATTCGATGAGCCGACCGCAATGCTTGACCCGCGCGGACGCAAAGAGGTGCTGGAGACCATCATTCGATTGAACAAGGAAGAAGGCAAGACCATCATTCATATCACGCATTTTATGGATGAAGCGACGGAAGCGGATCGCGTGATAGTGATGGAAGAAGGCAAAATGGTGATGGAAGGAAGACCGCGCGAGATTTTTTCTCGTGTCGATGAGCTCAAACAACTGGGACTGGATGTGCCGCAGATGACGGAGCTTGCGCATGAGCTGATTCGCGAGGGCGTCAATCTGTCCAAAGATATTTTAACGGTAGAAGAGATGGTGGAAAATATATGTCAGTTGATATAAAGGATTTGAAATATATCTACAACGAAGGCTCGCCGTTTGAGAGTCGTGCGCTGGACAATATTTTTCTGCATATTGACGACGGCGAGTTCGTCGGGCTCATCGGTCATACGGGCTCGGGCAAGAGTACGCTGATTCAACAGATGAACGGATTGCTCAAACCGACGAGCGGTACGATTTTTGTGGATGATTTGGAAATTACGGCGAAGGATGTTTCGCTCGTCAATGTGAGAAAAAAAGTCGGATTGGTATTTCAATATCCGGAATACCAATTGTTCGAAGATACGATTTACAAGGATGTGGCATTCGGCCCCGAAAAGTTGGGACTCGATGCGGAGGAAGTTAAAAGGCGAGTGTATGCATCGCTTGAAGCGGTCGGCATTGACCCCGAAGAAAAGAAAGACCAATCGCCGTTTGAGATGTCGGGCGGTCAAAAGCGTCGGGTGGCGATTGCGGGCGTGATTGCGATGGAGCCGGAGCTTTTAATTTTGGATGAGCCGACGGCGGGGCTCGACCCGCACGGCAGAGATGAAATTCTGGCGCAGATAAAGAAGATTCATCGGGAAAGAAAGACGACGATTTTACTGGTTTCTCACTCGATGGAGGATGTTTCAAGGCTTGCCGACCGATTGATTGTGATGAACAAGGGCACGATTGATTTGGTGGGAACGCCGCAGGAAATTTTTCGACATGAGAAGCGATTGATTGAAATCGGATTGGGCGTACCGAAGGTGGTTACGCTGATGAATATTTTGCGTGCCAAAGGCTACGACATCGAGGATGACATCATCACGATGGAGGAGGCGAAAACGAAATTGTTGGAATTGGTAAGGAGAAGAAGTAATGCTTAAAGACATCACGCTGGGTCAATACTATCCGACGAATTCCGAAATTCATCGATTGGATCCGAGGGTCAAAATTTTGTTCACCTTCGTGTTCATGGCGACGATTTTTATGGTGAACAAGTTCTATCCTTTCGTATTCGTTATTTTGTTTATCGGCTTCTTGGCGAAAGTGTCCAAGATTCCGATTCGATATTTGGCGAAGGGTATCAAACCGCTGTGGGTGATTTTGCTCATCACCTTTTCCATAAATGCGATGCTGACGCCGGGTAAGGTGCTGTGGTCGTTTTGGATTTTCAAGATGACGCGGGAAGGTTTGCAACTGGGAATTTTTATGATTCTACGACTCGTACTTCTGGTAATCGGCACTTCGCTTTTGACATTGACGACGGCTCCGATTGAGCTGACGGATGGTATTGAAAAATTGCTCAATCCGCTGCGACGAATCGGCGTGCCGGCGCATGAGATTGCGATGATGATGACGATTGCACTTCGTTTTATCCCGACTTTGCTGGATGAAACGGATAAAATCATGAAGGCGCAGATGGCGAGAGGCGCGGATTTTGAAAGTAAAAATTTGGTAGAGCGGGCGAAAAGTTTGATTCCGCTGCTCGTTCCGCTTTTTATCTCCGCTTTTCGACGCGCGGACGAGCTGGCGATGGCGATGGAATCGCGTTGCTATCGAGGTGGAGAAGGCAGAACGAGAATGAATGAGATTATACTCAAAAAATCGGATATCGTATCCTTTGCAATGGCATCGACCTTTATGTTGCTGATTGCGGGAACTCGATTTTTTGATTTTGGAATTTAATAGAAGGAGAAGATTATGTCAGAGAAAACAAAAGCGTATTTAAGAATAGCGGCGATGGCGGTTGCCTTTGTCGCGATGGTGGTACTCATTTTCACGGGGCAGAGCCTTTGGATTAGAATTCCGGCTGTGATTTTATCCATCGGATTGGGCTGGGTATTGTTCCGAACCTTTCTCGCATTCACGAGAAAAAAGCATGCCCTGTACGGTAAGGTGCTTTCGATTACCAAGCCGAAGAACAAATTCGGCATCGGCAAGACCGTCGTGGTAGTCAAAGCGGGAAAGATGTCCAAGAAATTGTATTCTTGGCAGCCTATCAATTTGAAAGTCGGAAACGACTACGGCTTTTATTATGAGGACAAGTCCAATCAGATTGTAAAATACGAGACGATTAAATTGAATGCTGCGGCGAGACCGAAAGGAAATTTGCCACCGCAGTTCAGATAGGAGAGAATATGTATCGACTGTTGGGGGATATTGTAATTGATACGGATGAGCTGATTGAAAATTTGGCTCAAAATCAAATTCGAGTTGCGGAAAATGTTACGAATGCAACCAAGCGGGATGATGCCGTCGGACTTCGAATCTATGTGCCGCTCAAGGAGCTCGGTGCGGATGCCGAATCTTTTGATGAAAATGAGATGGAAGATTTGATGCAAAAGGCGGAGAAGCTGTATAGCGAAAAACTGCGGCCGCTTTTGCCGGAAGAATTGTCTTTCAAAGTATATGCCTATTTCTACGATGAGGTGGGATCCGCCATCGTGCTGAACTTTGTGATGATGGAATGGGAAATTGCCAGACGGAAATTGGACGATGTGCTCAAAAGATTGTTTGATGTGTAGATAACCGATTTTGTTGTTAGCACTCGGAATTTGGTTTACAATAAAGAAAAAGAAGAAAACAGCAACTCAAGAGAGGGAATATGATAATAGGAATTGATTTAGGAACAACCAACAGCCTTGCCGCATATTTTGTTGACGGCGAGGCGAAGATTATACCGAATCGTTTTGACGAACATCTTACGCCGTCGGTTGTGAGTCTATCTGAAGAAGGCGAGATTTTTGTCGGTAAAACGGCGAAGGAAAGAAAGGTGCTCTATCCGGAGAAGACCGTCGATGTATTCAAAAGAACGATGGGCTCGGAGATGAAGTATCAGTTGGGGGATCAGAGTTTTTCATCCGAAGAACTTTCGTCCTTTGTTTTGCGTGCGCTCAAAGAGGATGCCGAGGCTTATCTCAACGAGGAGGTAACGGAGGCGATTATTTCGGTGCCCGCATATTTTAACGATTTACAGCGCAAGGCGACCAAGCGTGCGGGCGAGCTTGCCGGCATGAAGGTCGAGCGCATCATTTCGGAGCCGACCGCGGCGGCAATCACCTACGGTCTTTATCAAAAGAAAGATTACACCAAGTTCTTGGTATTTGACTTGGGCGGAGGAACTTTTGACATTTCGATTTTGGAGCGCGCAAAAAATATTTTGGAAGTGCGTGCGGTTGCCGGCGACAATTATTTGGGCGGCGAAGATTTTACGGCGGTCTTGGTGGAGCTTTTTGTTGAAAAAAATGAAATCGACATCGAGAAGCTGGATGTGACACAGAAGAATATGATTCTGTTCCACGCGGAAAAAGCGAAATTGGAATTGGCGAATGACGAGAGCAAGCCGACGACGATGACGATGAGCATCGACGGCGAAGAAAAATCGATGACGATAAACAATGTGGAATACGAAGCGGCTTGTCAGCCTTTGCTTGCCAGAATTCGAAAGCCGATTGAGAAAAGTTTGCGCGATGCCAATATCAAAATTGCGGAGATTGATGAAATCGTATTGGTCGGCGGTGCAACCAAGTCGCCGATTATCAAGCGATTCGTCTCCAAGCTGTTCAATAAATTTCCAAACTTCACCGTACATCCCGACGAGGCGGTGGCAATCGGTGTGGCGATGGAGGTTGCCATCAAGGAGCGAAACGAAACGCTCAAGGAAGTCATCATGACCGATGTCTGTCCTTACACTTTGGGAACTTCGGTGGTGGTGCGCAAGGACAATGACCGATACGAAGGGGGACATTATCTTCCGATTATCGAGCGCAATACCGTCATTCCGGTCAGCCGAACCGAGCGACTCTATACCGTCAACGACAATCAGACCAGCATCTTCGTCGATATCTTGCAGGGCGAGAGTCGTCTGTCGAGAAACAATCTCAAAATCGGCGAGATACGCATTCCGATTCCGAGAGCCAAAGCGGGCGAAGAGCCGGTGGATGTAACTTACACCTATGATGTGAATGCGATTTTGGAAGTCATCGTCAAGGTGGTATCAAGCGGAGAGAGCAAAAAGCTCATCATTCAGCGAGACGAAAATCAAATGACTTTGGAAGAAGCGGAAAAGCGAATGGAAGAGCTGAACTATCTTAAAATACATCCGCGAGAAAATGAAGAAAACAAATATCTTTTGTTCCGTGCGGAGCGACTTTATGAAATGACGACGGGGCAAGTGCGTGAATATATCGGGCATTGGATAAGAATTTTTGAAGATGCTTTGGACAGACAGGATCCTGAAGAAATCGCGCATCAGCGGGAAGAATTGCGATTGGCAATCAAGCAGATTGATTTTGATTTTGAATAGGAGGAACGATGGATATATGGAAAGTGTTGGGGATTGAGAAGACCAAATCCCAAGAGGAAATTGTGGAAGCATATCGCGCGCAACTGGAGCACAACAATCCGGAAGAAAATCAGGAAGGCTTCATGGCATTGCGCGACGCGTATGAGAAGGCGCTTCAATATGCAAAAAGTGAAGATGACGAATTCGCGGTACTCTTTGAGGAGGCGAGCAATATCTACGGTTCTCTCAGCAAGCGAATCAATCTTGAAAATTGGAAAAAAATTCTACAAGATCCATTGTTTCAAGGATTGGACACGCGCATCGACGGCGAGATGAAGCTGATTCATTTTTTGATGGACAATTATCGATTGCCGAGCGCCGTATTTTCTTTGATTGCCGATGAATTTCATTGGGACAAAAGACGCGAGGAACTCAATCAGCACTTTTCAGCGGGATTTTTCAACTATGTTTTCGATGTCATTGAAAACGGCGAGTATTACAAAATGGAATATTTTGACGGCGACGATTATGCGGATTACGATGCCTTTATCGAAAAATGCATGGACTTTGCCGGCATGGTCAATGAAAATTCCGAGCAGGCGGCTTCCGCGATGGAAGAGCTGGACGCGATGGAAATCTATCATCCTTATTATTACGAAACCAAGGCGGAATATTTTACAAGAAGAAATGAGCTGGAGCAAGCTGAGGAGATAACGCGCGATTTTCCGATGCTCTATCCCGACAATCTTCGTTTGCTTGAGCTTCGATTGCGCATTTTGACAAGAATGCGCCGATTGGACGAGGGGCGCGAGCTTGCCGAGAAAATCAAGTCGATCAATGCGCAGAGCCGAGCGGCGCTTCTGTTTGAAATTGTTGAAATAGGTGAGGAAGATGTTGAAAAAGCAAAGGACGCCTATTATGATTTCAATCGCGAGTACAATTATGACGACGATGCCGGTGAAGTGGCGAAGTTGCTCAACGAGAGACTCGTTCCGAAATTGGAGGAAAGAGGCGAGGCGATGTCCGAGATGGACAAAATCACATTGGCGTGGGCATATTATGAGCGCGATGAGATTGAGAGAGCCTATGATTTGCTCTGCGGTTTCGAGCCTTCCGAAAAGGATGTTCCGCTGAAATATTATAAATTGAAAGGCTATCTTTCGGTTCAATTGGAGCGTTTTGAAAAAGCCATCGACGAAATTTCGCGATGGGAAGAGCTCCGAGAGGATTCGGAAAACGAGAAAAAAGACGACAATCTCAGCGAAGAAGCGAAAGAAAGAAACAGAATCAACGAATTTGTTGCGATTTTTCGCTCCAAGTCCTATGCGTATTCGATGCTCGGACAGGATGAGAAGGCGGAGGAATATATCAAAAAGGTCATCGAAATCGACGACCGAAATCTCGATGCCTATATTACGCTGAGCAATATGTATCTGGATGCCGGCCGCTTTGAAGATGTGGTGGCGATGAATACCGAAGCGATGAATCGCAACGGTGAAATCGGGCCGCTGCTCTATCTGACGGGATTGGCGGAGTTCCGATGCGAAAATTATTCCGATGCGATTCGTCTGCTGGATTTGGCGTTGGAATATATGCCTTATCTGACTCGAATCTACCATTATCGGCTGATGATTTTTGACGGTTGGAATCTCGTCAATGATTTTGAAAATGTACTCGAGGATCTCAAGCAATCACAAAACGAGCCATTGTCACCGAAGCTGATGGAGCTTTATGAAGTCAAATCGCTTCGACTCAGAGGAAATAACAGCGAAGCGCGCGAAAGAATTTCCGCTCTCTTGGAAAAAGCCGACGAAGCGGACGAGATGCTCAACGATGACGATCGTGCGCTCATCTATCAGGAAGCATCCAATATTTACCGTGAGATGAAAGCTTATGAGCGCGGACTGGAATATATTGAAAAAGCGCTCAGTTACAATAAATTCAATCGCAGCATCGAATTGGACAAGGGATACCTGCTCGTGTTGATGGGACGCTATGTTGAAGCGGACAAATTCTACACGGAGCTGATTCAAAGACATCCGGCTTATTCGGTTTACTATATTCGTTTGGCGGCGACCAAGTCACGCTCGGGCGACAAAGAAGGTGCGATAAAATATTACAAACAGGCGCTTGAAATCGACCCGGAGCGATATGATGTATATTCTTATATTTCCGATGTTTATTTGGATTCGGGAGATATTGAAAAAGCGACCGAGTACAAAACTTTGGCAATCGAGAAAGAGCCGTCCTACGAAAATTATTACGACCGTGCGCACCATTACTATCAGTTGGGCAAGGTGGATGAGACATATCAGGACTTGCTCAAGGCGCAGGAACTGCATCCGTACGAATCGGATGTGCTCACTTTTTTGGCTCGTTGCAATATGAAAAAAGGTGAATACGATATTGCCGAAGAAAATTATCAGAAGGCAATCGAGTATTTTGACGAGCATCGCTATGCGCTCAACACCTATATGTACTACACCGTAAAATTGGTTCGCGAGCGAAGATATGCGGAGCTGATTCCGCTGCTTCAAAAAGCATTTACGATTTTCGGTGAAGACGGGGGAACCTGGCCGATGCTTCGACTGGCGGAGGCGTATTTCAATACGGGCGATTACGCACAGGCGGACGGGTGCTATCACAAAGCGATACGAATCGACGACAGCTATCCGGAAGTGCATTATGAATATGCGGTATTCCTGCTTAAAACGCGCGGGGAAGATGCGGCGAAGAAATATTTGCTCGGACTCGACCGCTCCTTATTGCAGCAGGTGGATATGCAGCGCAATATCGGATTGTTCTTCTATATGTATCTGCTCGATTTTGAAAAAGCGGAATACCATTATCAGAAGGCGATGGATTTGAGCAAGGATAAGAATTCTTTGGCATTTATCAATTATTATGAAGCGATGTGGTACAATCTGCGTTTGAGCAATGGAAATATCAGCGATGATTTGCAGGTGCAACGCAAATTTTTCATCAAGAAAAAAATTCAGAAGATGGAAAACTATTTTCGAATGATAACGGAAGATGTCGAAGATTATTATCGAGAGCATGGACATTATTCCGACGAGCAATCTCAGCATTGGCTTTCTCTGATTGCCGAAGCGTATTTCTACTTGGGCGATTTGGAGAAGGCGGAGTTTTTTGCACAAAAATGTATGGAGGCGATGCCTGAAGACTTTGCGCTTCTGCACAATACATCGGACGCGCTCTATATATTGGGAATGATTTGCGAGGCGAGAGGTCAATACGAGCAGGCGCTCGAGTATTACGAGCAAATCAGCCATACGCGATATGACTTCACGCTCTTTAATGTCGCCATCGACCGCGTAAAACGAAAAATGTAATGATAGAAGCACATCTCGCTTTTGACGAAGTGAAAGATTTGCCCGCGCTTTGTTCGGATAAATTTTTCACTTTAGGTTTCACTTTGCGGGTTGCTTCTTTGATAAAAAATATTGCAATTCGTTATTTGCTATGGTATAATAACTGAGTTAAGTTACGAATAATTTTACGAAGGGAGAGATGAAAATGAAACCTGAAATTCATCCAAAATATGATGAAGTCCAAGTACATTGTGCTTGTGGAAATACATTTCTTGCAGGCTCGACAAAAGGCGAGATTCGTGTAGAAACTTGTTCTCAATGTCATCCGTTCTATACCGGACAGAGCAAGACAATTGAAAAAGGTGGACGAATCGAAAAGTTCAACAAGAAATTCAAAAGATAATTTTGGGACACAGTTCAAAAGACTGTGTTCTTTTTTTGCAAATTATTTGGCTTATCACTCTCGGTATTTCTGATTGAGTTATAAAGTATTTTTGCATCGTTGTATCCATTTCCAATAGATTGTATCTATATCTTTCTTGTCAATTCAGCTATATAAATTGTAAATTCCGTATAAATAATAGGAAGAAACTTTCTCGTAAAGGGAAGAAAGTGTTTCTTTTATATAACCTGCCGAAGATTTCTTGCATCATGCATTCGAAAAATAAAATGTATTTTGGCTCAAAATTAAAAAACGACAAAGAGAAAATCAAAAGAAAATGAAAGCGAAATGCGTTGCACAATCGCTTGTTTTTTGCTCGGAAAATATAGGAATTTGTATGGATTTCTGTTATAATATAGGGTAGCATTTTTAAGATGGAGGATTTTATGTATAGACCAACAGGGCATGGATATATTGAATTGGTAGTGGGGCCGATGTATTCGGGAAAGAGTGAGGAATTGATTCGACGATTGAAACGAGCAAAAATCGCAAAACAAAATGTTCTCGTTTTCAAGCCGTCCATCGATGACCGTTACTCCATCGAGGATGTGACGAGCCACAGCGGAATTGCCATTCAGGCGGTTGCTTTATGCAATTTGGACGATGTATGGAATTATATCAAGCAGGATACGCAGGTGGTTGGATTTGATGAGGTACAATTTTTTGACAAAGCGATTGTGGGCATCGTGATTGAGCTTGCCAATCGAGGAATTCGGGTAATCTGCGCAGGATTGGATATGGATTTTCGTGCGGAGCCTTTCGGGGTGATTCCGGAGCTGATGGCGCGCGCGGAATTCGTGGATAAATTGCAGGCGGTCTGTGTCGTATGCGGCCAGCCGGCGACGAGAACGCAGCGAATCATCAACGGAGAGCCGGCGAAGTTCGACGATCCGATTATCTTGGTCGGCGCATCCGAAAGTTATGAAGCTCGATGCCGAGAGCACCATATCATAGGATAGGAGAAATATGGAATATAAAAGATTCGAATCTGCGGGAGGGCAGGCGCTGATTGAGGGCGTGATGATGAAATGCGGCTCATCAAAAGCCGTTGCCGTTCGCAGACAAAATGGAAGTATCGAGGTAAAGCGGGAAAAAAATCAGGGCTCTTTGTCCAAGGGAGGATTTCGCAAATTACCTTTTATTCGCGGAGTGTTTACGCTGATTGATTCGATGGTCGAGGGTGGAAAGGATTTGACCTATTCCGCCAATCTGTACGCGGAGGACATCGAGGAAGAAAAAAGTAAATTTGAAATTTGGCTGGAGAAAATTTTTGGCGACAAATTGGATAAAATCATTTCGGTTTTCAGCTTTGCAATTTCCATCGTGATTGCCGTTTCGCTCTTCGTCGTTTTACCGACCTTTTTTGCAAGAGGCGATGTGACTGACAGAACGATTTGGATTTCGCTCAAAGAAGGGCTGATCAAGCTGGCGATTTTTATTTTATATCTTTTGGGCATGTCGCAGATGAAGGATATCAAACGCGTCTTTCAATATCACGGCGCCGAGCACAAGAGCATTTTTGCCTACGAGCAGGGCAAGGAGTTGACGGTCGAAAATGTGCGGGCGATGCCGAGATTGCATCCGCGCTGCGGAACCAATTTTATGTTTGTCGTGATTATGATAAGCATTTTGGTATTCACCTTTGTCGATATTCGAAATGTTTGGCTGCGCTCGGCGATGAAATTGATTGCCTTTCCGTTGGTTGCCGGGATCTCTTATGAAGTGATTCGCATAGCCGGAAAACATCAGAACGCTTTTACAAGGGCGATGGTTTGGCCGGGCTTGATGATGCAATATATCACGACCAAGGAGCCGGACGATGAGCAAATCGAAGTGGGAATCGCATCGCTTAAGGCGGTGCTCGAAGATGAGGGCATCATTGAAAAGCTTTCACAGGAGAGCGAATCGGATTCCGAAGCGATAAAATCTTTTGGCGGCAGCATTGAAGCGATGCCGAAACAAGAGGATTGGCCGGATAAGGCGGCGAATGAGTAATGGAAGGACAAGTCAGTATCAAAAATCTTCGTCAAACAGGTCGGGAGCAGTTATCCGACAAGCTCGATTACAATGTCGCGGCACTTGAAACGGATTTGTTGCTCTCCGATGCATTGGGCGAAGAGCGATTGTTTTTGGAACTCTATCCGGACAAGCTTGTCGATTTCGCTCAGGCGGAGCGCTTTTCAAAGAATTTGGCATTGCGTCTGGCGGGAATGCCGATGGCATATCTCTTGGGACATCGCGAATTTATGGGCTACGAATTTTGGGTGGAGCGAGGAATTTTGATTCCGAGAAGCGACACCGAAATCGTCGTGGAGCAAGCGAGTTTATTGTTGGAAAAGTCGGAGGATGCGCTCGGATTGGAAATCGGTGTCGGAACGGGCATTATTTCGCTCACTTTGCTTTCGCGTTTTCCAAAACTTCGGATGTGCGCGGTGGATATCAATCCGCAGGCGATAGCGCTTTGTCAGAAAAACGCAGCCTATCTGGAGAATCAATTAGCGGATAATGGTGTTGTTTCAAAAATTATGGAGCGTTTTTCAGCTCATGTTTCGGATTTGTTTTCAAATCTGACGGATGAAAAATTTGATTTTATTATTTCGAATCCGCCCTATATTCAATCGGATGTCATTCCTACTTTGGCTACGGATGTCAAAGATTATGAGCCGATGGAGGCGCTCGATGGCGGAGAGGACGGTCTTTACTTCTACAAAAAAATATTGTCGGAGGGAATGGACAGACTGAAGACCGGCGGCTTTTTCGCTTTTGAAATCGGCTACGACCAATCGGAAGCGGTGGAGCATTTGATGAAGTCGTGCGGATTGTATCAAGTCCGAAGCTACAAGGATTTGGCAGGACATTTTCGCGCGATAACAGGTTACAAAATTTGATGGAAATGGAGAAGTTATGTTTGATAAATTAGGCGTACTTGAAGAAAAGTATGATGAACTCAATATGAAAGTCGCGGATCCGGAGATTATCGCCGACCAAAGCAATTGGCAAAAGCTGATGAAGGAAGCGTCGGATCTTGAGCCGATTATTGCGAAATATCGGGAGTACAAAGCGACAAAGCAGGATATCGAAGGCGCAAAAGAAATCTTGGAGACTTCCAATGATGAGGAATTCAGAGAGCTTGCGAAGATGGAGCTATCCGAAAAGGAAGATGCGATGGAGAAAATCCAAGAGGAGCTCAAAATTTTAATGTTGCCGAAGGATCCGAATGACGATAAGAATGTCATCGTCGAAATTCGCGGCGGTGCGGGCGGTGACGAGGCGGCACTTTTTGCGGGCGTGTTGTTCAGAATGTATTCGATGTATGCGTCGAGCCGAAATTGGAAGGTCGAAGTGATGTCCGCCAACGAAACGGGAATCGGCGGATACAAAGAGATCGTATTTATGATAAACGGAAAAGGCGCTTACTCGAGATTGAAATTCGAGTCCGGCGTGCATCGTGTGCAGCGGGTTCCGGAAACGGAGTCCAGCGGCAGAATCCATACATCGACTTCGACGGTGGCGGTGTTGCCCGAGGTGGAGGATGTGGATGTCGAGCTCAATCTCAACGATGTTCGCGTCGATGTGTTCCGCTCATCCGGAAATGGCGGTCAGTCGGTTAATACCACCGACTCGGCGGTGCGTTTGACACATATGCCGACCGGAATTGTGATTTCGATGCAGGATGAAAAATCGCAACTTAAGAATAAGGAAAAGGCATTCAAAATTTTGCGTGCGAAATTATATGATATGGAATTGGAAAAGGCGCAGAAGGCAGTGGCGGCGGAGCGTAAAAGTCAGGTCGGAACGGGCGACCGCTCGGAGCGAATCCGTACCTACAACTATCCGCAGGGTCGAGTGAGCGACCATCGAATCAATATGACGCTCTACAAATTGGATCAATTTGTCAACGGCGATATGGATGAGATGATCGATGCGCTCATCACGACCGACCAGATGGAAAAAATGCAGGCTGAATAATATGAAACAGGCAATAATCAATACGGTGAAGGAAAATGAATGGCAAAAATCGCTGGACATTATCCATACCGCAGGCAATATCATCCGCAATGGCGGAACGGTGATTTTTCCGACCGAAACGGTATATGGACTGGGGGCGAATGCACTGGATCCGCGTGCGGCGCAAAGAATTTACAAAGCGAAGGGCAGACCGACGGACAATCCGTTGATTGTGCATATCAGCGATGAAGCGATGCTCGAAGATATCGCTTCGGATATTTCGGATGAGGCGAGGCTTTTGATAAAAGCGTATTGGCCAGGTCCGCTCACGCTTATTTTTTACAAAAAGGACATCGTTCCGAGTGCGACGACGGGCGGATTGGAAACGGTGGCGGTAAGGATGCCGAGCAATAGGATTGCGCAAAAGCTGATTGAGGAAGCGGGCGTACCCGTGGCGGCACCTTCGGCAAATATTTCCGGAAAACCGTCGATTACATCGGGCAAATATGCGGTGGAAGAGATGGCGAGTCGCGTGGATATGATTATTCTGAGTGAGAATTCTCAGATCGGTATCGAATCCACGGTGGTCGATATGACAACTCATTTGCCGATTGTACTGCGACCGGGGAAAATCAGCCAGTCGCAAATACTTAGAACAATTGCAAAGGACGAGCGGGATTATGCTGCGAAGATGGCGGAGCTGGAAGAGCTGATACACAGTCGCAGCAGCAATCAGGCGGTGCCGCGCTCTCCGGGAATGAAATATCGACATTACAGTCCGAATGCCGAATTGATTTTGATGTCACGCGAAAAATTGATTCCTTTGACAAAAGATTTTTTGCAAGAAACGGCGAAAGGCTATATAATAGAAGAGAAACAAAAAAAAGAATGGCAAAAATTGTTCGGAAAATCGACGGATATTTCTCCGAATCAGGTCAAAGTATTGACCACCGACGATGCGTTGGTGCATTACAAGGGACTCGGGGTATCGCTGGGGCAAAACGGAGAGGAGATCGGAAAAAATCTTTTCAAAACTTTGCGCGACTTGGATGAGCAGGGGGTGCTTTTGATTTTTTGCGAGGACTTCGAAGAGTTGGAGCAAAACGAATTTTTGACGGCGGTAATGAATCGAATTCGAAAAGCCGCGAATAATGTTGAATAGTTTTTGTGAAATGCAGGATGAAAGGATGGACAGGATGAAAATTGGAATGAGTGCGGACCATGGCGGCGTGGAATTGAAACGCAAAGTAAAAATGCATTTGGAGGCGAGAGGTTTTGAGGTGATCGATTACGGAACGGATTCGACCGACTCGGTGGACTATCCGGACTACGGAAAGTTGCTCGCTGAAAAAGTGCTTGCGAAAGAAGTGGATTACGGCATTGCGATTTGCGGAACGGGAATCGGCATCGGAATTGCGGCGAACAAGGTCAAGGGGATTCGTTGCGCGAATGTGTCGGATACTTTCTCCGCGCAGATGGCGAAGCGACATAATAATTGTCAGATGATTTCTTTGGGGGAGCGAACTTTGGGAGCGGGATTGGCGATGGAAGTCGTCGATGCGTTTTTGGATGCGAAGTTTGAAGAAGGTCGTCACAGTATTCGAGTTGATAAAATTATGGAGATAGAAAAATAGGAGGCAATATGTCAAAATTAGTAATCTATGATCACCCGCTCATTCAACACAAGCTGTCGATGATGCGCGACATCAATACGGGCTCGATGACCTTTCGCGGATTGGTAAAAGAAGTCGGGATGCTCATGGTATATGAGATGACGAGACATCTTCAATTGGAAGAGGTGGAAATTGAAACGCCGATTACCAAGATGAAAGCGAAGATGCTCGCGGGGAAAAAATTGGCGGTCGTGCCGATTCTTCGCGCCGGTTTGGGAATGGTCGATGGCGTGCTGGAGCTGATTCCGGCGGCGAAAGTCGGTCATATCGGAATGTATCGTGACCCGCAGACGCATTTGCCGATCGAATATTTTTGTAAATTACCGCAGGATTTGGCGGAAAGAGAAATTTTTGTTGTTGACCCGATGCTTGCAACGGGCGGCTCAGCAGTAGCGGCTATCGACCTTTTGAAGAAAAAGGGCGCGCAAAATATCAAGTTGGTCTGCCTCGTCGGCTGTCCGGAAGGTGTGAAATATATGCAGGAAAAGCATCCGGATGTCGATATATTCTTAGCGGCGCTTGACGAAAGACTGAATGAGCATTGCTATATCGTTCCGGGACTGGGCGATGCGGGAGACCGTATCTTCGGAACAAAATAACGGAAAGGATTTAATTTGAAAAAAAGAAAATTAGTAGTACACTATATTTGGTTAATTGCCTTTTTTTCGTTCTTCGTAGTCAGCGGCTTCTTTTTGCAACCGGTGAATAAACTCTTTAGCGGATTGTCGGCGATAATGCAGGATTCATCGGTGCTTTTGACGGATTACATCGCTGTCGGCGGTGTAGGCGCAACCTTTGTCAACGCGGGCGTGCTCGGGTTGATTTGTGTGGCGATGTTGATGAAGATGGATATGAAGCCCAACGGTTCGATTATCCTGTCGATTTTTTTGATGTTCGGATTCGCTTTCTTCGGCAAGAATCTACTCAATGTATGGCCGGTCATCATCGGAGTGTATCTGTATTCTCTGGTGAAAAAGCATCCTTTCCGAAACTATATCATCATCGCATTTATGAGCACGAGTCTTGCGCCGGCGGTCAATCAGATATTTTTGTTGGTGACCGATGCCGTCTTCATGAGCTTTGTACTTTCGACTTTGGGCGGAATCCTGCTCGGGTTTTTGATGCCGCCGCTCGTATCGCATTGTTTGCGAATGCACGAAGGATTTATTTTGGCAAATACCGGTTTTGCCAGCGGCTTTGTGGCGATTACTTTTGTTTCTCTGTTCAAGGCATTCGGTTTTGACATGGCGTCCAAAAGCGTATGGTCGAGCGAATATACTTTTCAGCTGTCCGTCATCTTGTTCATCGTGTTCATCGCGATGACTCTGGTGGGTTTGATTTTCAAAAAGGAATCGTTGGAAAGTTTTTGGGAATTGAGTCAGGAAAGCGGACGAGTCGTTACCGATTTCTTCATTCTGTACGGCAATTTCATTCCGCTCATCAATATGGGTTTGATTGGAATCGCTTATACGGTGTTGACTTTAGTGCTTACGGGCACGATGAACGGACCTTTTTTGGCGGGAGTTATGACGGTGGTAGGCTTTGCGGGCTTCGGACTCAATTTTAAGAATGTGGTTCCGATTTCCGTCGGAGCAATCTTGGCGGCAAAGCTTAATATTATTTCGTATGATCCGAATTTATTGATGATAATCATTTTATTTGGTACGGCGCTTGCACCGTTCAGCGGATACTTCGGTCCGATATGGGGAGTGATTGCGGGCTTTGTTCATCTTTGTCTGACGCTGAGTGCCGGAGTAATCAATGCCGGAATAAATTTGTATAACAATGGATTTACTTCGGGTCTTGTAGTTATTTTATTACTTCCGATTGCATCTTCTCTGCGGGAGGAGTATGATTAGGAGAGGGGAAAAATGTATATTGACCACAGATTGATAAAAATCATTGATGAGATGCTGGTTTTCTTATATTCTTATCGAACGAAGAATATTAAAATGGAAATAAAAAAAGAAAGCGAGTATTCCGAGATTTTTTTTGACGCGCAACTTGGCGAGCCGATTGCGCCGAAGCGGTTGGACAAAATCGAGCGACTGCTTTCGGCACCGAGACAGCATGAGATGGAGGAGTATTATTGGGGCTTGACCGGCAATGATACGACGCCGAGCAGCGAGCTTGCACTCGTCGGTATGATGATCGATGAGCATGACACCGTTTATGATGCGGAGAAATTGACCCTGCACTTTCGATTAAGAAGGTATCGACAAAAATAACTGAATGAAGTATTTTATAAAGGGGTAGTAATGATAGTAGGAATAGGTACGGATATTATTGAAATCAGCAAAGTTCAACAGGCGATTGAAAAAAATCCCCGTTTTTTAGAGCGCGTGTTCACATCTGAAGAACTGGAGTATGCGATTCGCGGCGAAAAAATCAGCCATGAATCGCTTGCGGGTATGTGGGCGGCAAAGGAAGCTTATGCCAAAGCGACCGGCGAGGGCTTTCGTAATTTTGCGCTCAAGGATGTCGAAGTTTTGCACAACAAAATATCTGCTCCTTACCTACGACTACACCGAGGCGCTGATTGCCATCCGACGAGCAATATCTTCATCAGCATTTCTCATTCCGACAGTATGGCAACTGCATTTTGCATTATAGAAAGGAAAGAACAATGAGCAATTATATGCCCACATGGGCGGAAATTAACTTGGACAATATTTTACATAATTACCGGAGCATGAAGGCTCTGACGCAGGACGGCACGAAGGTATGTGCCATCATCAAGGCGAATGCTTACGGACATGGCAGCGTGAGCGTGGCGCAACATCTGGAGCAAAACGGATGCGATTATTTCGGCGTGGCGACGGCGAGTGAGGCTTTGGAGCTTCGTAATCACGGAATCCGGACACCGATTATGTGTCTGTCTTATGTCGAAGAGTCGATGTACGAATCCCTGATTGAAAATCGAATCGACATTCCGCTTTTTCATTATGAAACGGCGGAGAAAATTTCCGCAGTCGCAAAAAGAATGGGCGCTTTTGCAAATATTCAGGTGAAACTCGATACCGGAATGTCCCGAGTCGGTTTTGTTTATGAAGACAAAACGGTGGATGAAATCGAGCAGATAAGTAAGCTCGACAATTTGGTATTGCAGGGAATCTTTACGCATTTTGCGATGGCGGATACGACGGAGCGCGGCATGACGGATTTGCAATTCGAGCGCTACAAGGATATTGTCGATCAACTGGAAGCGCGAGGAATTTATTTTAAGATTAACCATGTTTGCAACTCGGCGGGGATTATGGCTTATCCCGAGTATCATTTGGACATGGTTCGACTCGGCATCAGTCTGTACGGTCATTATCCGTCGGATGAAATGGATGAGAGCGTTGTGGAACTTCGACCGGCGATGACGCTTAAAACCAAGCTGACTAATGTCAAAACGATTGAGCCGGGGGCGGGCGTGAGTTACGGGCACAAATATCATGCCGAGCAAAGAGAAAAATTGGGGACGATGCCGATTGGCTATGCGGACGGTTTTACACGCATGCTTTCAGGAAATGCGGATGTGCAAATCCGAGGTAAAATGTATTCCGTCGTCGGACGAATCTGCATGGATCAGTCGATGGTAAAAATCGATGATGCGGTTCAAATCGGTGATGAGGTCGTCATTTTTTCACCGCAAAAAGAATTGTCGGTGGAGCGATTGGCGGAAAAACTGGGCACCATCAACTATGAATTGCTCTGTATGGTGCAAAGAAGAATTCCGCGTGTATATTATGTAGAAGGGAAAGCAATTAAAACGGTAAATTATTTACTGGATTAGTAAAGGATAAAAAATGAATGATAATGTAATAATAAAACGAGGCGACATTTTTTATGCCGATCTCAGTCCGGTGATCGGCTCGGAACAAGGAGGGGTTCGTCCCGTTCTCGTAATTCAAAATAATATCGGGAACAAATATTCACCAACGATTATCATAGCGGCAATTACTTCGCAGCTCAAAAAAGCGAAGTTGCCGACGCATATCGAAATACGAGCGGGGAGCTTCGGCTTGATAAAGGATTCGGTATTGCTCTTGGAGCAGATACGAACGATTGACAGAAAGAGAATGAAAGACCGAATAGGGCGTTGTGATAGAGACTTTATGAAAAAAGTCAACAAAGCGCTGGAAATCAGCGTAGGCATATTTGACGAATAATACATAGAGTCATACATAACAGGAAAGGGACTAAGAGAGAATGAAGTTAAACAAAGCATTGACGCTTATTATGATTATCGGATTGATTGCAGCGGGCATTTTGGTGTATCAGCGATTTGCAATCGAGTCGGAATACAAAAATTATGAGGTGGATTTTTATTACAGCGAGCTGGAGAAATTGGCTCAGCAGGAGAAAAAATCGATTGACGAATATCTGCGCATGATGAAAGACACGGGCGTTCACAATATGTTTATCAAAGAGGATACCATTCAGAGCATGAAGGACAGTCCGCATTATGATGTGACTACGCGTATGAGCGGCTACGATATGATTATCGAATCGCCGGACAAGGAATTGATTCAGCGCATCTACAAGGGATATGACGATGTACGCCTTGCCGACCGTGAAGTCGTGTTAGAGGATGAAAATACCGTACGCGTCATCGGAGAATCCTATGAGCAGATTACCGCGCCGGTGTTGACGCTGGGCAGCTACGGACAGCGTAATATCACGACGCAGGTTTGGGAAGGCTCGATGCTTGAAACCGTCGGCTTGGGCTACGATTTGAGAGCGATTGAAAAAGCGAAACAAAACGGCTACGGCGTCATTTTGGCGCCGACCTACAATTCGGATTTTCAAGACCCCGACAAATCCATTCAGCGACTCTTTGATGTGATTGACAAAACCGAAATTTCATCGAGTCATATTTTCTTCGCCGGAACGAAGGTGCTCGGATACGATGCGGTCAGTGCGAAGGGAAAAGAGTTGGATGAATTGCCGATTGCCGAATTGGCGAAGGGATTGGAAGACCGCAATATCGCGCTCGGATTCATCGAATCCAGCTCACAGGGCGGATATCTCGATACCGAAGGAATGCCTCAGCTTGCGCGTCTGATGGAATATGAGGCGACGGGCAATTATTTGACTTGGGATTTTATTCAATCCAAATTTGATTTTAAGATTCCGCTCCACCACAATGGAGAGGAAATTACCAATATATTCTTCCGCGGAATTACGACGAGAAATATCCGTATCGTGAGTTTGAAGCCTTTTGTGCTCGACAATCGATATGTGGCGGATCCGGCGGCTTATAAAAAAGTGCTTGATGATTTGGCGTCCAGACTTAAAATCCATCATATTCAGCCCGGACCGCTCAAGACGATGGAATATTTCAATCCGAGTCCGTATTACAAAATCTTGGTCGGCGCCGGAATCATTGCGGTATGTTTGCTGATACTGGACAATCTCTTTACGGTCAGCAGAAAATTTTTGTATGCGCTCTTTGCTTTCGGTATGCTCTGCACGATTGCGGTATTCGGAAAGTTGCTTGCCTTTGAAGCTTTGGCGAGCAAGGCGCTGGCTCTGCTTGGTGCGATGGCGATGCCGACGATTGCGGCATTCGTAATGATTTCCATTATCAAGCAGCAGTACAATGCGCGTCAAAGTAACACGAAGAGCAAATCGCTTTTGATGTCCATTGTGATGACGGCATTGTTGCTCATCATCTGTATGGGCGGCGCAATTTTTGCGATGGCGATGCTTGCGCACAGCAAATATCTGCTCGGACTGGATGCATTCTCGGGCGTGAAGCCGTCTCAAATGGTGCCGATGCTGATGACGCCGATTATCTATGTGGCATACTACGGCTACAAGCGCGGCTATAAGAATAGTGAAGTGGGAATTACAACGGACGATGCGCAACGATTTTTGTCCGATTCTATAAAAATATGGCAAGTGATGCTTTTGGGCGCGGCGGCAGGCGTTTTGCTCGTCTTCATGTTGCGCTCCGGAAATACGACGGGCGACCCGTCTTTGTTCGAGGCACTTTTGCGAAACGGTTTGGAGCTGATTTTCCCGGCGAGACCGAGAACCAAGGCTATCTTCGTCGGAATTCCGGCGCTGATTTTGTTGTTCTACCACGCTTATCAAAAGCGTTATGAAAAAATTGCATGGGTGCTTGCCTTTGTCGGTTCCATCGCATTGGTCAACACCGTCAACACCTTCTCTCACATGAAGGCGCCGATTTATCTTTCGACCTATCGAACATTGTCGGAACTGTTCGTCGGAACATTGGTCGGATTGTTTCTGATTCTATGTGAAGGTATAGTGCGAAAAATTTTTACAAACAAAGCTAAAAGGAAAAAATATGCTGAATAAAAAAATATTGATGTCCGGTTATTTCGGCTATGATAATTTGGGGGATGAAGCGATTTTGTATTCGATGGTCGAAGGTTTGCGTTCCATCGAAAATGTCGAGCTGACGGCGCTGTCCGCCAATCCTCAAAAAACGGCTGAAAAATTCGGCATTCGAGCGGTTGAGCGGATGAGAATTACGACTTTGCTCAAGGAGATAAAAAACTGCGATATTTTTATAAGCGGTGGCGGCTCTTTGTTTCAGGATGTGACATCCAAGCGCTCCATCTATTACTATCTGGCTCAGTTGTTTCTTGCAAAAAAAGTTTTCAAGAAAAAGGTGATGATTTATTCGCAGGGAATCGGTCCCGTCACTGAAGAAAGCAATCGGGCGAAGGTGGCGAAGGCTTTCAACCGACTCGACAAAATCAATGTTCGCGATAAAGAATCGAAAAAAGAATTGCTCGATATGGGCGTCAAAAAAGAAATTTCCGTAACCGCCGACACCGTTTTTATGCTCGAGAAGCCGGACAAAGAGTTCGGCAGAGAATTGCTGCAAAAGATGGGACTTGATTTACAGGAGCAGACGATCGGGATTTCGATTCGCTCTTGGAAAGATTTGGATGGAAAGATTGTTGAAGAAATAAAAAATACGATTTCGCATCTACAGGACAGCGGAGTGAATATCATTCTACTGCCTTTTCATCATCCGGGCGATTTGATACTTTCGCAAAAGGTATGGGAATCGTTGCCCGACAGAAGCAAGGTGCATCTGCTTGAAGAACAGCTCGACGAAAGGGAGATGCTTTCGCTGATTGCCAATATCGACATCATGCTCTCGATGCGATTGCACGGATTGATTTTCGGCGTAGTGGCGGGCGCTTATCCGATTGCGATTTCCTATGACCCGAAGGTCAAGAGCTTGATGAAAGAATTCGGTTTGTCAACGACGAGTGAAGTCGAAAAATTGGATTCGAGCGAGCTCATCTCCGAGCTGGAAGATACTTTGGGCGAGCTTGGTAAAAGAAAAGAAAAGGTTGGAGAGATTGCCGAAAGAATGCGTGAGAAGGCAATTCAAAATATCGAACTGGTAAAGGAGTTATTGAATTGAAGATTCTAGGAACGAGAATAGACCATGTGACAATGCAGGAGGCGATGCATATCGCAACGGACGGAATGAAAGACAAGCCGCCATTTGTCGTGGTCACACCCAACAGCGAGATAGTTGTCAAGGCGAATGAAAATCTGCTTTTGATGAATATTATCGACAACGCGGGTCTTGTTGTTCCGGACGGAATAGGGTTGGTTATTGGGTCTAAATTGGTAGGACAACCGCTTAGGGAGCGTGTGACGGGAATTGATTTGATGGATCGATTGCTTGCTTATGCAACCGACAACGGAAGTCGGATTTTCTTTCTTGGAGGCAAGCCGACGATTGCCGAGCGCGCCGCCGAGCATACGATTGAAAAATATCGCAACATCAACATCGTCGGTACGCATCACGGCTATTTCAAAGGCATGCATACCGGAGACCCGGAGCATTCGGATGAGCGTGCGGTCGTCGAATTGATTAAATCGCTTGATGTGGACATGCTCTTCGTTGCACTCGGTGCGCCGAATCAGGAATTGTTCATCGACCGTTACAAAGATGAACTGGGCGCAAAACTCTTGATGGGCGTCGGTGGCTCGCTGGATGTCATCTCGGGAACGGTGAAGCGTGCGCCGGAATTTTGGCAGAAAATCGGAATGGAATGGCTGTATCGAATGATTAAAGAGCCCGTACGAATCAAAAGAGCGGGAGCTTTGCCGATTTTTGCCGTCAATGTACTGATTCATCGCGATAAACCGATGAAGAAAAAATAAGAAGTCGAAGGGGAAGTAGGATTACTTCCTTTTTTTGCAATTAAAATCATACATATAATATTAAATGATGTGAGGATAGGACGATGACCATTCATGAATTCGGAAAAGAAAATGAAAAGCTTGTTTTGCTGATTCATCCGTCGGTCGTCATGTGGGATTTTTTCGAGTATGTGATACCGCTTATGGAAAAATACCATTTGGTGATTCCCGCGCTGCCGGGTTACGATCCCGATCGAGAAGATGATTTCTCAAGTATTGAGCGGATTGCATCGGAGCTTGAAGATTGGTTGCTTGAAAACAATTTGAACAAGGTGGATTGTATTTACGGTTGCTCCATGGGCGGAGGAATCGCTCTTCGAATGCTTGTAAACAACAGAATTCGGATTCAAAGTGCGATTATCGACGGCGGCATCACGCCATATTCTTTTCCATGGATTATTACGCGATTTATTGCGGTGAAAGATTTTTTGCTCATCTATATGGGTAAACTCGGCGGAATAAAACTTTTGCAAAAAGCATTTTCGACGGATGAATATTCGAATGAAGATCTGCAATATATTGAAAAAGTGTTGAAGAGGATGAGCGTAAAAACCATTTGGCGAACTTTTGACTCCTGTAACAACTATTCCATGCCGCAGCCGATGAACACGGAATGCGAGCGGATTGAATATTGGTTTGCCGATGCGGAAGAAAAATCAAGAAAGAGAGATATCGCCTATATCCAAAAGAATTTTCCAAGTGCAAAATTGCGACGGATAGAGAATATCGGACATGGGGGTCTTGCGATTCTGAAACCCGAAAAGTTGGTGGATGGGATTGAAAAATTGTGCGCGGGCGAAAAATAAATCTGAAATAAAATCAGAAAGTTCAGTTGGAAAATCGTAAACGAAGATAAAAAACAGAACGGCAAATCAAAATGGAATTTGAAATCGTGCTCGGTGAAAAGAAGTCTAACAATAAAAAGTTGAAATTAAA
>JAUNKE010000085.1 GCA_030532905.1 Peptostreptococcaceae bacterium | reverse complement strand
AAATTACATCATTCTCAAACCTCAAATTCAGATTTGGAACAAATTATGCCATCATGAACATACAACTTCAAAGGTAGTCATATCAATTATATCACAGAACTTTCTTCATTAAAAGTTCCTAATAACACAAAGGTCTCGGTCAATAATTGTTACTCTCTCCAACAGATTATATCTATTCACATCAAAACTTTCAATCAACAGCAAATTTATTTTTTTGTAATTCGCTATTTTATATAGTTCTTGAAGTTCCTTTTCGTGAATATACAGTTGAATATTGAGTGTGATAAAAAGCGAAATCCCCAATACATCATTTAACAAACACATGTAATTTAATACATTTTCAAAAAAAGATTCCGAATCCGTTTCGATTCTAGCCCCGGATATCTTTATTAAATCAGATAGCTCGATACTGTCATGAAAAGAAATTGGATATTCAACCTGCGCACCCAAGTTTTGAAAATACGAATTTATTTCTCCAATCACCCTCATACTCTCAGCATAATTGCTTTCATTGTTTGCCAATTCTTTTAATGTAGATTGTATTTTCGTCAAAATTCTTTTTTGATTGGTATCTAAATCAAATGGATTTAATAGAAATTCAGATACCTTTTCCATTTTCAAAATCTCATCTTGTTCGGAGAGAACAAAATCGCCCTCTCCTGTTTCAATCTGACTTCTTAAATCTTCAATAAGCTGAACTCTTAGGTTCTTTTCTTCCAAAACAAGTATGTTTGGAATTCCCTCAATAAGTTCCAACGGCTCTTCAAATTGTGGATATGATAACTTCATAATATAACCAACCTATCATCTGTATCCAATACATCGGTTTTTGATTCTCCAACGACAAACTCCATACGAGCAAATTGTTTTTCCGTAATACTTAGCATCTGTACCAGCCCGGAAGGCGGTTTGTTCTTACACACATTACGAGCGATTGCATCGACAGCCGTCGTGTTCAACGCAATCTTTGAATATACGGATTCTTGCAACATGATAAATCCGCTGCGTATTAAAAACTTGCGAAACTTTGTATACTCCCTGATATCTTTTTTGGTCGTTGTCGGCAAATCAAAAAACACTATTACACGCATAAATCTATAACTCATTTCTGTAAAACCGAATTAATCGTACATCTCCTTCATCCAAAGCATCCAACACACTTTTACAATAAATTTTAATGGCATTATCAACCACCTGCCTTTTCCCATCTAAAAGCACTTCTTTTTGCAGTAATTTTAGAACTTCCACTTTCTGTTCTCTACCAAACTCTTCGGGTTGCATAAGATATACCAATTCATCCACCAGCGGACGAAAAGGCTCCATCAAATCCGACGCCAAATTGAAGTTATTATAAATATTGTCATGAGCTATCCCTAGTTGAGTGATATATCCGTTAGCTACAATCTCTCGATTGAATGCCGACAGAATAATTGCATATCCAAAATTTAGTGCTGCGTTGATACTGTTTTCCGCTTTTCTCGAAAATCCCATTCCAAACAATGCATTGAAATACACTTTTGCCGCATGCCCTTCGCGATTGCTTTCGTCCCGATATACCAATTCATCAATATAGTTCTCAAGCATATCACTTTCCTGAAGTTCAAATCGCTGCAACAATTCCTTTTGTTTTGTGATTTTTTCGCGAACCACCTCTGTCCAAACCAAATTCTTGTCATGTTGTTCCCATCGGACTTGCTTTCTCACTTTAGCAGAAGTATCATGGCTACCGTAATAGGAAATCAATTCTGAGCTGGGATTTCGTTTTTCATCACAGAATATCACTTTGATTTTCTGTTTTGTCAATTCGCATAGCAGATATGCGGTGAGAGATACTGCGGTGCTGGAAATTACGATTGTGTTAATTTCGCTCAAATGTACCTTTGTCGTCGTATCTCCTCGTACTTCCAAATAGTTCATCTTGTAATCCAGTTTCGCTCTACTTGATATTACTAATGTTCTCCAACTCATATCTTAAACAAATCCACTTCCTTTTCAAATAAGCCTGTTATTGATTGATGAATAATTTTTCCGGATTTCCAATTCGAGAGTTTTTTAGAGAATGTAATCATCCCCGAAAACTTTGATAACCCGATGCTAGACATATTAGAAAGAACCTTATTACATTGAAATAAGTGTAGTATCTCATGTAATAAACTAATTTGTTCTTCAAGAGATAAACTCTCAAAAATACACTTCTTTTCTTTCAACTTTCCAACTTGAGAATTAATAACATTCTTATAAGTTGTTTTATCTATTTTACTGGAAAACAAATTGTACAAACTAACATTTTCTTCTCTAGACAATCCGTCTTTATCATCTATCATTAAATTAGGGACTTTCTTTTCTTTCTCGATAAATTTTACAATCTTTTTAAGATATATAATTGAATCCGAGTCTAATTGCAATTGAATAGCATGCTTAAATAATAAAGTATCATTGCTGCGCCCAGTTATATGAACTCTAGATCCGTTAATCTCAAATAAACTTTCTATTTTTATTTTAGGAATAAGAACTCTGTGCTCTTTCAAACCTTGCTCAATAAAATACTCATCCAATCTATCTTTATTTGATTTTACTTCATTGGCAACAGTAATCGGTACATACTCAATGCTTCTTACTCTCTCTTTTTTTCCGGAGTGTTCTACAAGCGCAAAATAGGCTCCGGTCACTTTGTTGTATCCGCCATATTTATCAATATGTTGCATGCGCTCGTCACCTTTTAAAGCTTGCTGCCCGTTTCCTTTTCGAAGAGGATTTCCGTCAAAAAGTTCCCCGGTAACTTCATACGATAATCTCGTATATAAAATGTTATTTTTGGACATCATCTCGCGGACGGTTTTTATCGTTCCGTCTTCTCCCGGAATCCAAGCCGTAATATTTCCGCGTTTAATTTTACAATTATACAGCGCATCATGATTCAAGCTGTATGTTTGTCCGGACTTGATAAAATTAACCGGACTTTTTGTAAACTGAGTGTTAAACACATTACCGACGACAATGTTTAGATAAGCATCTTTTGCATGATGCAAATCGTTCATTTCTCGAACTTTTACAAACTCATTTTTCTGTCTGAACTCGGATACATTGCCCGCTTTTGAATACACAATTTCAGTTTCCGGAAAAAGCTGTCCTAAGATTTGAATCACCGCCTTCGATGACTGGCGCGCTTCTACCAACTGTCTGTTGATAAAATCAGCCAATTCATTATCGGTAAACGGATTGGTTCGGGTAAGTCTCTCAAATTTCTTTTTGCTAATCAACCCTTTATCAAGTAGCATTTTCCAAAGAGCATAGTTTTTCTTTTTCACACTCTCTTTTAATGGGTATTCATCAGATTTTTCCTTATTTAATCGAGCCTCAACCAACACTTTATTATCCAGACTGTCGTCTTTTACTTTGCAGCGCGGATAGATATGATCCACATCGTAAAAACTGCTGTTTGTCAACAGGGCATGCAAGTCAATCTCATTCCCGGAATACATGCAGCGTCCCATCTGAGTGTAGTACAAATATAATTTTTCTTGACGAAGTTGAGCATCTGAATGTCCTTCCAACTCGCGCAACAATTCATTTTTGCTATTCCAAAATTGTTGATCCTCTTTTTTAATATTATCATAAAGCGCTTTCAGTTGCTCTTTTCTTGAAACGGTTCTCTTCTTATCTTTTTGTTCCTCTCGCTCTACTTCAACGAAAATTTTCTCCGGGTCTTTTTTAGTAATTTTTCGTATTTCTTCTACTATTTGAAGCGATTGCCAAATACTTCTTCTCACTTTTGGAGAAACATATAAATTCTCGACACTCTCGTAGGATAATTTGTCAGAAATTCCCATGCTGTCTTGATTGTATTTTTCAATACTGTCTTTAAAACCGAAAGATGCACTTAACAATTCCATCAAGTTATAATTTGTTTCTCGCATCATCTCAATAATTGATGTGATTTCTCCGGTTTCTCTATTGACATTTTCGACTTCCGTTAAGACTTCTCGGGACAATCTTCCCCAGCCTGAGAATTTCAATTTCGTAATTGCCTTGAGCTGTTCTTCAGAAAGATTGTTATACTTTTCTTTAATTCTTTTTGATAGAAGCTTTTTATCTTCACCGAAATACAGACTATCCGCAATAATTTCCTCAATCATTATTTTTTCAGTATCGGTGAATCGTTCTTTTCCCATTATCTTCCTAAATTGAATATGAGAAGTCAAGCTCGTTTTAAAATCTCCATCAATACCGGTAATTTCAGTATCTCTTGTATTTTTATATCCTTCTCTCCAAAGATAATCCTTTAATTTCTTTTGTGTCACTTTTTGATGTTTCAAAAATAAATCCTGAACAATCTTCTTTTTAAGACTGATGTCCGGTTTTTCTCCATCAATTCGTAGATTATTCAGCTCATTCAGCATCATGAATTCACTGTATAACAAGGAATCTTTCGGTAAAACATCTTTTCCTATCAAGTAGGTGCATTTGTTGGTCATGCGTCGAATAAACTCCTGTGCACTTTGCTCCACATCCACTTTTTCTTCAAAGTTCCAAGGATATACTTTACCGCTTGCTTTTCTAATGACCCAAGTGTTTGAATTCGCTTTGTCTTTGTGAGCGTCATTGAGCGGACCGACATAATATGGGATTCTAAAGCATAAGATTGCCAAAATCTTTTCGCTATTCGTCAAACCGCTTTCATCCTTTTCTTTCAAGAATGGCAAATACTGTTCCGCTCTGGAAAGAATTTTTTCCAATTCCAATTTATTAATTTGGTAAGGAATGACGGAATTACTTTTTTCTCGTTGCTTCGGTAAAAATGTTCCCTCCTCCAGTTTATAAAATATCTCTTGATATTCCGGGTTATCTTTTTGTTTGTCTAATTTTTTCTTAAGATATTTACAAAAATCCTCTTGAGACGCTTTTTCATATTTTGCTTCCAAATCATCTTTTTTGTCGGATTTTCGACCTCTACCGAAAATATAGGCATGATAGTTTCCTTTAACATAGTCATATTTAAAAATCTCATCGTAGACTTTTTTCTCGAAATCTCTTTTTACCAACTTTTTAAGTTTCGCCAAATCCTTTTGGTGCTCAATATATTTTTCAACCTTTGCTTCGGACAAACTTTCTTTTCCCATCAAAATTTCTTCCAATATCGCCCAATCGTGCAACGCTTTTGCCGTTTGCAATATCAACATTTTTTCACTAAAAGCTATTTCCAACAAATCCAATTTTTCATCGAATGAACCGTCACTAAAAGAAAATTCCACCTTTTCCTGTTCTTCATCAACATCTACCAGCATTTTCTTGGTGTCCACTTTACCGCCGACTACCAACTCCAGCAAATTTTTTAGGAATGCAAAATCTTTCTGTGTTTTTGACAAGCCGAATAAAGAGACGATCTCTTTCTTCTTCTCTTGCTTTCTCTTTTCCTTGCTTCTGAGTAAAGCTTCCAGTTCTTTTGGATTGGATGCCTCAAACTTACCTACTGCATCATCTGAATCTTCAATGGCATCTTCTCCATAACCAAAAAGGTCATTCACCGAGAGAATAAATGCGTTATATGCTGAATCAAACGACTTGACTTCATCTATATTTTGGTCTTGAAAAATAAAATGACCCCGATGTTTTAACATATTTGCTATCGCCAGATAGACCAGACGAACATCAAAAACATCATTTGAATTCATTAAATCAGATCTCAAATGAAAAATCGTCGGATATTTTTTGTGATAGTCCTTATCGTTAAAATCAGGGTCATCAAATAAAGTGTTCTTTTGTTTCAAAATTTTATCTTCTAAATGATATTTGCTATCTTCCAAACGCTGAAAAAAATCAGCATCTTTTTTGGCTATTTCCTTTGCAAAAATTTCTTGCAACCATTCAATCCGCTGATTGCGTCGCATCAAACGACGACGAGATGAACGATGTGTCCTACGATCCGCAGCCGTATTCCCTTCGTTGAACAAACGAATCCCCCACATTGCTTTTTGGTTAAATTTCAACACTCGATAGTTCAAATCCGTCACAGCCCATCCCACCGAAGATGTACCAATATCCAATCCGATGTAGTAATCCCCAAATTGCTTATGTTTTTCTTTCATCTTAACCTCCTAAATAAAGACTCCTTGTTCATAAAACCCCTCGATGTCAAAGCCTATGTAGTCTCTAGAACTCTATTCGCAAATCCATATTCACGACTGACAATGAATACTCTAAATTCCAATGATTAAATCACAGATTACGAAAAACCGAAAAATTCTTCGGTATTAATTTATTCGGATTCAATATAGAGTTTGTATAATTTACATATAATACAATTTTAACACTGCTACTCGCTTTGTCAATAACTTTTTTAAAAATGAGCAAAAAAAAAACTTGCTTTCGCAAGTAGCCCACACAATGTGGAGTCCTGAAGGACGGATTGAATAAATTTTTATTTGAACTCATGATGTAATCTCATAGGTTTGAGATAATTATACTATATATCATTCTTCCTATCATGTCAATACTTTTTATCTTAAAAAAGGGTGTCCTAAAGTGAAAAAGTAATTTCCACTTGGCGGGAGTCAAAGTAGAAGTTAGTCT
>JAUNKE010000084.1 GCA_030532905.1 Peptostreptococcaceae bacterium | reverse complement strand
AACAGCATCGAAAATAATCCTCGGCGATTCCGAGCTATCGGCAGATGGTACAGCTTTTCAACATCGATTACGATTAACATCCGGTTCATGGGTATATAAAAAATAAATTCTTTAAAACGAAAGGAGGCTTTATGGCAAAGGTGACACTTTGGACAAGACAGGATGAGCGTTTTTTGGAGGCTATGCAAAAAGAAGGCGTCTTTCACACCAAGCGTGAATATATCGAAGAAAAAAATCAGGAATTGACTCCCTACTTCATCAAACTGTACGATTGGTTTGTCGCAGAAGCTTCCAAAAGAGTGCCGCGACCCGACGGTGCGCTCTATCCGATTTGGTGCTCCGTCAATTCCGAATATATGCTTCGCGGGGCGCATGGCAATATTTTAATCAAACTCAGCGTCGATGAAGAACGCATCATCTACTTCGATTCGCCCAAATGGGACTTGGTCATCAATCATTACTACATCGCCAAAGATTATGACGACCGGATGAAATTTGAAAATGAGCTGAAAAATCGTGGTATCACCAACAGTTTTGCATTGCTCGATGAGCATCACCGAAAATTTTATCCGGACTTGGTGCAAAAAGTAATGAACAGTTGGGCAAGAATATTTGATGTGGATAGAAACAGCGAGAATATTTTTGAAGTTCAAGCGAATATTTGGGAAATCTTTCCGGAAGATATTGTCGAAATTCGTGAAGGAGAAGAAGAAAAAATTATACGCGGTTCAAAATGGGTGCAGCTTTTTCAGAATCTAAAGCCGTTGAAAAATGAGTCATAACAAAATACAAGCAATACAAATGCCCTCAAAAGTTAATTTTCTTGCTTAACTTTGGGGGCATTGTGTATTTATACTTTCACCAAAACTTCCCATCCGATAATGTCGGGGGGCTGTTCGCTGTCGTAGTAGTCGAGGATATTTTATGGATGACCGGCGTCGGCGCGCTCGTTGCCGTCACGCGAAATATTGAGTATGGAATCCATTTGCTCGGGTATCCAATCTCTCGTACCTTTTCCTTCGCGAATGAGATTGCGTTCATGATTCCAAAAATCCTGAATCGCCTGGTGTCGAAGTTTTTCTATAAATCGCGCATGCTCCTGCTCGTTCAATTTTTTGAGCAGCGCTCTGCGATTCTCGATGGATAATTTGTTGAAACTCTGCGTAAGCTCGCTGAGTGTCAAATCGCGCAGCACGAATTCTCCTTTTTCATTTTGTTTAATTTTGGATTGCAAAAAAGCTAATGCCGATTTTTCATCAGCGCTCAACGGTTGAGATGTTTTTTTCATTTCCGCGAGCATAACAAAGATTTTCGCACCCATTCGGTCAACTTCCCCATTCATCCCCAATTTTGCTTTGCCGATTGCAATCAACGATGCCAATATGTCGGAAAAATTGTCGAGTTCGATGGTTTTGTCTTCAAACACGCGCGCGAATTTGCCCGTCGTCTTGGAAAAACAAACGAGCTCGCCATCGCCAATCAGATAGCCGATGAGTACCATATCTTTCGGAATGTACGGCGCTTGCGCAACCATCTCACGCGTGCCGAAAAATCTCGCCGCAAAATTGAAAATCTCGGCGCTGTCCGCAAAAAGCAGCCAATCTCTGTACGATTGTGGAATCCGAACTTGGTTTTGTTTTTCCCAAAGTGCGATGGCATCTTCACCGGCACTTTTTGTAAACCATGAAAAATTCATCCTTTCCATCCGTTTGCATAAGTAGATGATGGTCTTGATTTCTTCTCGTAAAGAATTATTTTCTAAATTCATTTTTTACCTTTCTCTAAATAAAACCCTATCCGCTAATTGTATCTGTATCTATCATATCGCATTTATTTCAGTTATTCAATATTTTTAACGAAAATAAAAAAGCAACCCGCTCAAAAGTTTTTCAGATATACAATTTGAAAATCAATTGAACTTTGGATTGCTTTTGTGATTAAATATTATTTTCCCCCTTTGTCGCCATAAACAAGCAATTCTCCACCTTCGATATTGTCGATGAGATACTGTTTCCAGTCGGCTTCGAGTTCCTTGTAACTTTTGCCGAAGTATTCTTCAAAGGTTATTTTGTCAAAGTCTTGCACACCGAAGTATAGCATCTTCTCCAGTCCGTATTCTTTTACCAAATACATTACGAAGCTAATGTTTGCATGGAAATTTTGTCGGTTCGGTTCATGAATCCCTTCAAAATACTTTTCATCTACCGAATAATGCATAAAAACCGTATTATTCCCTTTATATACTTTATCGAAATAATCATCGAAGGAAAGCGACGAAGCAAAAAATATATGAAGAATTTTTTCCACATTCACCCGTTGCTCTAAAAATGTTTCTAAGTTCAAACGCTCTTTCTCCGGAATGTTTTGAAGGAATAGTTTTCGCTCCAAGTTCAAGAATTCGATTTCTCTAGGATCTTTAATTGAATCCATGTCTATCGGTTTGAAAATCAAATTTTTCAACTCTGCTCGAAATGCTTTTGAATGTACCATTCCCATATATGCATCCAATCCTTCAATGAGCCATTGCGGTCTTCTATTCTTGAACGAATTTTTCTTAACGAATGTGTATTCCAACAAAAGATGATTATACTCGACCATTTGCGCTTCCACATTTCTCAAGAATATTTTTGTGGTCTTCGGTAAATAATAGTTCCACATCTCCTTATTATCAAAAGTGTAAATCACTTTTGGAATTTGTGTCAGTTCTTTCGCATATTCTTTATAAAAATTGGGTGCTTGCTCGCGAATAACATCCAAATTTTCAACAATCATTTCATCATAGAGCTTGATAATCCGTTCCAATTCGCTTGCTGTGTCGTAGTCCTTGTCATCAGTTATAATATGCATTGAAAAACCGCCCATATCACGCCTTGTATCAATATAAAGTTTTTCAAACGCCGACGGATTGCTCACCTTAATTTCGTTGATATGGTTGTAAAGTTCTTCCAAATAAGTAAGGTCGATGTTGTTTTGCTCCGCCCAAGGTTTGATGTCCTCGATGGATATTTCTTCATTCAGCAGTTTTTCCTTTTGTTCGTTGTCGAGCAGATATTTGACGAGGCTTGTCGATGCGTGCGTCAAATTTTGAATCTCTTCTTCACTTGAAAAATCGGGAAAGAAATGTGCACCGAACAACGAGAAGTCGTGATTTTGATAGTAAGACGCAAAATCGACTTTGTTGCTATCGGCATTTTGTCCTACTTTTCCACCGATATTTTGGTTGGAATTTGGCTCTGCGTCTTTTGTGTTGGTGTTGGTATTTGTACTTTGATTTTTTTCTTCACTCTTGCTTTCTCGTTCTTCGTTGGCACTATTTGAAGCCTGATTTGTGTTTTGCTTTTCATTTTTAGTTTTGTTTTGCTCAGTTATTTTGTTGGTGGCGTTGGTGCAGAACACATTTGTATTCATCTCATCGGCAAACAGATTGCCGTAAATTCCGACTGACTTCCAATTATCATATAAACCGTAGGCATTGGATATCAGAAGTTGTTTGAACTCGGGTGTTTTGACAAATTCTCCGTTGCACTCAACACCGCTTTTGTCATTGCCTTTTAGAAATTTTTCGTTGATATGAATGCTAAGTTTTTCAATCGGCTCAAAATTATTGATGATATTCAAATCCCTCTCAATGCTTACAAAAATTTCTTCGGGATTCTCTACATTGCTTGCGATATTTACTTCAATCTGCTCACTCTTGTAGGTCGTGCTGAATTCATCCTGCGACTTTTCAAATTTTATCTTCGAATTGCATCCCGACAGCAATATGCAAAATAGGAACAGCAGAACAAAAAAGCTGTTTTTTATTCCGTGGTTTGACAATATTTTTCTCGTAAACATAATCCCTCTCCTTTTAATCAGATTTCCATACTCAAATTTCAAAATAGAAGTCAATCGTTGAATCCAAAATCAGAATCATTGTTCCCTTTTCAACTTACCGATTCAATTTTTAAGCTTGCTCAGCGATTTGTATTTGATATGTTTTGTAATTGTCATTTTACATTATAAAATCATTTTACGCCGGAATATGTAACGAAATGTAGCCCAAAATGTAACGAAATGCATAAAACAAAAAGCATGGCATCCACTATTGATAGGAACACCATGCCTTTGTGTGTCACAATTTTTATGACAAAATTTCATAGGGATTGTCAATTCGATTTCACTTCCAAACAAATGCGAGAAACTACTTTTGTCCTTTGTCGCCATACACGAGCCACTCGCCGTTTTCAATATTGTCGATGAGATATTGCTTCCAATCATCTTCGAGTTCCTTGTAGCTTTTGCCAAAGTATTCTTCAAAAGTGATTTTGTCAAAGTCTTGTACGCCTAAATAAAGCATTTTTTCCAGTCCGAATTGCTCCACCATATAGGTCACAAAGCTGACATGTGCGAAGAAGTTAAGATTGTTCGGCTCATCGATTCCATGATAGGTTCGCGGTCCTTTTTTTACAAAAACCGTATCACTGTTGAAAAAAGGTAGCCTATTATGCTCCGGAAATCCTAAACCGCTTGCATTTAACAAGTGAATAGCTTTGTTTTTATTTCCTTCTTCTGCAAGCCAGTCATCGATATTTTGGGCATCAATATTTTTTTCAAATATTTCTCTCATTCCTTTCAAATATCTTCTGACATTTTCATCGGGATGTGTTGTTTCCAGCTCATTGTGCAAAAAACCCTCAAGAAATATCTTCATATCCCATCCGGCAGAATAGCTCTGCCCTAAAAATATATCCAACCCTTCGGCAATCCATTGCGGTCTGTCTAATGACACCGAGTTATCTTCAAATGATTTTCTTAACAGGAAGTGATTGTACTCTACCATTTGTGCATCCAATACTTTCAAATAGATTTCGTAATTGGCTTGTGAATTTACATTGTCTTTGCTGTTAAAAATATAGTTGACCTTCGGTACATTGGTCAATGCTTTTTCGTATTCTTTGTAGAAATTCGGCGCTTGTGCTCGAATCACTTCCAAATTGTTTTTGATGTCTTCGTCAAACAAAACAAGCACCTGCTCCAGCTCCGTCGCGGTGTCGTATTCTTCTTCGGCGGATGCAACACGAATGGAAAAACCGTTGATGTCTCGTCTGGTATCAAGATATAGTTTCTCAAACACCGATGGAGAACTCACCTTAATTTCGTTGATGTGATTGTAGAGTTCTTCCAAATAAGTAAGGTTGATATGGTTTTGCTTCGCCCAAGGTTTGATGTCCTCGATGGATATTTCTTCTTTCAGCAGTTTTTCTTTCTTTCCGTTGTCGAGCAGATACTTGACCAAACTTGTCGATGCATGGGTCAAATTTTGGATTTCTTCTTCACTTGAAAAGTCGGGAAAGAAATGTGCACCGAACAATGAGAAGTCGTGATTTTGGTAAAAGGACACAAAATCTACTTTTTGGTTGTTGTTTCTTTCTGCGTTTTTTGTGTTGTATTTTGTACTTTGATTTTGTTCTTCACTCTTGCTTTCTCGTTCTTCGTTGGCACTATTTGAAGCCTGATTTGTGTTTTGCTTTTCATTTTTAGTTTTGTTTTGCTCAGTTATTTTGTTGGTGGCGTTGGTGCAGAACACATTTGTATTCATCTCATCGGCAAACAGATTGCCGTAAATTCCGACTGACTTCCAATTATCATATAAACCGTAGGCATTGGATATCAGAAGTTGTTTGAACTCGGGTGTTTTGACAAATTCTCCGTTGCACTCAACACCGCTTTTGTCATTGCCTTTTAGAAATTTTTCGTTGATATGAATGCTAAGTTTTTCAATCGGCTCAAAGTTATTGATGATGTTCAAATCCCGCTCCATGCTCGCAAAAATTTCTTCGGGATTCTCTACATTGTTTGCAATTTGTATTTCGATATGCTCGTTTTTATAGGTGGTGCTGAACTCATCCTGCGACTTTTCAAATTTCATTTTTGAATTGCAAGCGGAAAGCAAGATGCAACACAAAAACATCATGACAAAAAAATTTCGCTTCCTTGCTATATCTCTCATCGCAATATCTTTCATCGTTCTACCCATTATCATTCTCCTTCACAAAATTTTATTTCGCATAGCACTTCTCTGCTTATTCTAAGACTTATTAAACCATAGATAAAATCATAAATTCCGTTCCGATGGAACGGCGGAACGGTGGGGTTCTAGACCTAATCCGATTTTCAAGCAAAGCGGTGAAAATCTTTGGTAGGTCACATGCATGGGTTGACGAGATATACAACGACCAAAGGGAGATTGTATATCTGTAACATACTGCCACCTTCCCTACAAGGTGGCAAGCAAAGAATGGTTATTCAAAATACAAATTGTTGACAAATATTCTTTTTAACAGGTTTCGTATTACTCGTTGCAGCAAACGGCGGCGGTAGTTTACGGATATACAGTCCTCCTACGGTCTTTATATATTTTCATCAACTTGCCCCTTTTCGCCATAAACGAGCCACTCGCCGATTTGTATTCGATATGATTTTTCTAATTTCTATTTTACACTATAACATCATTTTATGCCAAAATATGTAATGAAATGTAGCTCAAAATGTAACGAAATGCATTTCTAAAAATAGACAATCTCTTTTCTATATTTTACCATACTATTAAAAAAACAACCTCGTTGAAAAACAAGGTTGTTTTCATACAAAATCAACTCTATTACTCCCCAAGCTTCATTGCTTCAAAACAAGAACTGATTGCTCGAATCTCATAATAA